>JAPDPQ010000014.1 GCA_034506395.1 candidate division KSB1 bacterium
CTTGCAGGATGAGCGGCTTAAGCAAGAAGTCAATCTGGAGATAAAGGATTTGATGATTTTGGTGGCTTCCTTGATAGAGTAGGTAATTGGGGAATTTGGTAGTTAGTGCTTGAATGAAAACCGTTGAATTCGAAGTAGAAGTGTCATTCCAAACGAAGTTAGGAATCTGATGATATTGAGATTGTTGGATGGACAGATTTCTCCCTTCGGTCGAAATGACAAGAAGGTAAGTTTTCGATCTGGCAATAATTAGGTAATTGGGAAATGGATCAATGAATTTTGAATCAAAATTGGCAAATTTCAGAATTTGCTATTGGAGTTGATAAATTGACTGTGAAAGAACAGTTCATGCAAATTCTTCAAGAGCTGCCTCATGATGTTTCAACTGAAGATGTTATCGAAAGACTTTACTTGATCTACAAAATTGAACAAGGAATCGAACAAGCAAATGCTGGGAAAAAGATCTCACAGGTTGAAGCAAGCGAACGAATAAGGATAAAATTATGACCCATCGAAAGCTGGATTTCAATTTCAGACAACGACTAAACAAAATCCTCGGCGGGGAGCATCATAACTATTGCTATCAATGTGGCGCTTGCGTGGCGGCCTGTCCTGCGGCTCGGTTCAGCGATAATTTTAATCCTCGGGATGTGCTGTTGAAAACGCTGATCGGCGATGAGGAGGATTTGATTCGGCCCGATTCCATTATCTGGAAATGCACCAATTGTTATAGCTGCTACGAGCGCTGCCCGCAGGATGTCCGTCCCGTGGAGGTGATTATTGCGCTGAAGAATCTCTGCGCCCAGGAGGGGGTTTTGCCCGAGGATATCAATAAATTTTCGGAGACGCTGGTGAAAACGGGCCGCAGCGTGGTGATCACCAGCACGGTCAATCGCCGACGGCAGGAGTTGGGTTTGCCCGAACTGAAAGATGTCAATGTCGCAGAGTTGCAGACGATTATTGAATAGAAGGACTGGATATGGCGAAAAAAATCTCAGTGGCGCCGTTTTGGGGCTGCATGATTCCTGTGAAATATCCGCAGATGGAGCTATCGGTCAGGAAGACGATGAAAGCGATCGACGTGGAACTGGTCGATCTGGATCAATTCACCTGCTGTCCCGATCCGATCTATTTCAAGGCTCGGGATAAGGTAAAGTGGCTGACCATTGCAGCGAGAAACCTGGCAGTGGCTGAAGAAAGAGGATTGGATATCGTGACCATGTGCAGCGGCTGCACCTCGACCCTGCAGGAAGCCCGATTTATGCTGGCTGAGGATCCTGAGCTGAAAAAGCAAATCAATCAGCGCTTGAAAAGAATCAACAAAGAATACAAGGGCACCGTCAAGGTAAAGCATATCGTGGTGCTGTTGCGAGATGATATTGGCATCGAACGGATCAAGGCGTCGGTTAAGCGACCGCTGACGGGCGTGAAGGTGGGCATTCATTACGGCTGCCATTTACTGAAGCCGAGCCAGATCATGCACATCGACGATGCCGATTACCCCAGCCTGTTAGAAAATTTGACCCAGGCCTTGGGCGCCACGCCGCTGACCCACACGGAAAAATTGCTCTGCTGCGGCAAGGGCTGCATGGACGATGAAATGCCGCTGGAGATGACGTACGAGATTTTCGATTCGATGGAATCGGTGGGCGCTGATTGCATGGGCTTGATCTGCCCCACCTGCTTCAATTCATTCGATATGGGACAGATTCTCATCGCCCGCAAAAAGAATCGGGAGTTCAATTTGCCTGTGATCTACTTTTGCCAGATGCTGGGACTGGCGCAGGGATTTACTCCTGAAGAAGTGGGCTTGCACTTGCATCGGATTAAGATTGATCGGATTATGGAGATGATTGGGGCGAAGGAAGCTGCGGTGGAGGTGGCGGCGTAGGTTTTCATTGAGGCTATTATTTTTTTAAATGGAGTGATGGAGTTTTGGAGTGATGAGATGATTGTTTGCTTAACCTAATCAGTTTTTATTTGTTCTCCAGTCATGCATTATGTTTTAAATCAAGATCGAAAAATTCTAATAATTGGATCTATGATAATTTCTTGAAATAGTGATTGCTGAGAATAATTATCACGACTATTTTGATTGGAATAGCATTATGGAACATGCAGTTTTAAATGAAACCCGCCTAAAGGAGATTTTTAAAAGTGCCTTGATTGAAGTTCTTGGGGAAAGAAGGAGTTTGTTCTCTGAGTTGTTACCTGAAGCGCTTGAAGACATAGCGCTAATTCGGGCTATTAAGGAGAATGGACTCCATCGGTGAGCAGAGACGAGGTTTTCAAAATTTTAGAGGGGAATGCGTGAGAGTCAATTTTCATGAGAGCTTCTCTGCTTACTTCAACGGGTAAAAGCCACCAGTGAAGAGGTCGAAACAGCGCCAAGTCTTGACATGATAAATAACTTGCAACAACTCAAAGGTGAAAGAGAATAATTTCGGATTAAAATTAGCAATTATCGGATTGGGTTGAAATTAGAAAATGATACCTTCATATTCATTCGTTTCTTATTCAGGAAGGATATCTGCCGATATTTTCCATGATAACCAAGCAATCCCAAAAGTTTCAATAAGTCATTCATTGATATCGATTGAAAGAATTTTCAAATTAAAATCAAAGGAGATTTTAGATAATACTTTTTAGCGCCAAACCTTACTCAACTACTTAACAAACTTAACCACTCAACAAAGAAAAATTTAATAAACAGGCTATAATAATTCAGAGGACAGACCATGGCAGAATTCATGACCGATACGGATAACTTGAGGATCGGGGTGTTTGTCTGCGAGTGCGGGCTGAACATCGCTGGCTCGGTGGATTGCAAGGCGGTGAGCGATTATGCCGCCACCCTGCCTGGCGTAGTGTTCTCCTGCGTCAATCGCTACACCTGTGCCGATCCGGGTCAGCAGGAGATCAAGCGCAATATTGTCGAGCACAAGCTGAATCGGGTGGTGGTGGCATCCTGTACGCCTCGAATGCACGAGCCGACCTTTCGGAACTGCGTGGCTGAGGTGGGGTTGAATCCCTACCTGTTCGAGATGGCCAACATCCGTGAACATTGTAGCTGGGTGCATTTGTACGATCGAGCGGCGGCGACCGAAAAGGCCAAGGATATCGTGAAAACCTCGGTGGCACGGGCTCGCCACCTATCAGCCCAGCACGAATTGGAAGTGCCTGTAGAACGCAAAGCGCTGGTCATTGGCGGCGGTGTGGCAGGCATTGAGGCGGCGCTCGATCTAGCCGATACGGGCTATCAGGTCTATCTGGTGGAACGACAACCGTCCATTGGTGGGATTATGGCGCAGCTCGATAAGACCTATCCCACAATGGACTGCTCGATATGAATTCTCGGTCCGAAAATGATGGATGTCGGTCGACATCCACGGATCAAATTGTTCACCTATAGCGAAATCGAAAACGTCACAGGCTACATTGGCAATTTCAATGTCAGGATCCGGAAAAAAGCCCGCTATGTTCGAGAGAAAGATTGCACCGCCTGTGGTGAATGCGCCAAAGTCTGCCCCATTGTCGTGCCCAATGAATTCCAGATGGGGTTGTCGCTGCGCAAAGCCATCCATATCCCCTTTCCTCAAGCAGTCCCCTCTGCCTACATTTTGGATATGAATCACTGCCTGGGTAATAATCCCATCGCCTGTGGAAAATGCTATGAGGCCTGTGATAAGAAATGTATCGACTATGACATGCAGGACGAACTAATCGATGTCAAAGTCGGCGCCGTCATTGTGGCTACAGGCATGGATGTTTATGATCCCACCAAATTGGATGACTATGGCTACACCCGTTTCGAGAATGTCATCACCAGCATGGAATTCGAACGGCTAATTTGCTCCGAAGGACCGACCAAGGGCCATTTTATTCGGCCCACTGATCACAAGACGCCGAAACGGATCGGGTTCATCCAGTGCGTTGGCTCGCGCACCCAAGATCCCAATCGAGGTAATCCTTATTGCAGCAACATCTGCTGCATGAATACCATCAAAGACAGCCTGCTGTTGAAAGATCACTACCCTGATACTGAGATCAAAGTTTTCTACATGGATATTCGAGCGTTCGGCAAAGGCTTTGAAGACCTGTTCATGCGTAGCAAGGAAGCAGGCGTGATGTACATCCGTGGCATCCCAGGCGAAATCGAGGAAGATCCGAAGACCAAAAATCTCATATTGACTGTTGAAAATACTACCACCCGTACGGTGGAACAACACGAATTTGATATGGTGGTGCTGTCGGTCGGCGTGATTCCTCGGCAGGACAATGAGATCATTAAAAAGTTTTTCAGTCTGTCCAGCACATCGGATGGATTTTACATGGAATCGCATCCCAAGCTGAAACCAGTCGATGCACCGACAGGCGGCGTCTATTTTGCGGGCTGCGCCGAATATCCCAAGGATGTGAAGGACAGCGTGACCCAGGCGAGTGCCGCAGCCGCACGAGCCGCTACGCTGCTTTCGGCGGGAAAAATCAAGATCGAAGCCATTACCGCTGTTGTTGATGAATCAAAATGTAAACTATGCGGCATCTGCGCCGATGTCTGTCCCTTTAATGCCATTATTTTTGAAAAAGGCGCCAAGACGCCCGCACGGGTGATCGAAGCCTCCTGCAAAGGCTGCGGCACCTGCAGCGCCGAATGCCGTTTCGATGCCATTACCATGCAGCATTTCAGCGATCGCCAGATCTACGCCCAGATCGAGTCGATTCTTTCGGAAAATCCCATGGACAAGATTGTGGCTTTTGCCTGCAACTGGTGCTCTTATGGTGGTGCCGATCTGGCAGGATTGTCTCGGCTGCAATATCCGCCCAATGCCCGTATCATTCGCACCATGTGTAGCGGTCGGGTGAAAGATAAATTCGTCCTCCACGCCTTCAAATTGGGTGCGCCGATTGTATTGGTCTCGGGCTGCCATTTCGCCGATTGCCATTACATCGACGCCAACCGCTGGACCCAGAAGCGGGTGGAAAAGTTATGGGACAAATTGGAAAAGTTAGGCATTCGTCCCGAGCGATTGCAATTAGAATGGGTCAGCGCTGCCGAAGGCCAGAAATGGGCGACGGTGATGAAAGCTGTGGAAGAGATGCGGCAGAAGGTCACCAAAGAGGAAGTGGAATACACCATGAAAGTGTTGAGCGAGGAGGATAAGCCGAAGGTGGCCAAGCCTGCGAAAGAGAAGGTGGAAAAAGTGGCGATGGCTGCATCCTCTTAAAGGAAGACAGCATCGTTTTTTGTCAAACTTAAAGCGGGTAGAGGAATTGATTCAATCTACCCGTTTTTTATTTTGAAGTAGCATTTACACATATTTTTGGGGGGAAAAGCATTTCAGTAATTTGGAGCGAGTTATTCTTAGAAATAGGTCATGGAGATGAATTTCAGCTATTTTCTTTTGTGATAAAAAGAGAAGTGATCTGAAGAAGCAAAGGTGCCCTTAAATTTTAGACCATTCGCTATGTTTTTTGACAACATTGAAGTAGGCATATTCGGAGAGTAATTGGATTGAGTCCTTTTGTACCAGATGTTCGACATCGAAAATGAAGACAGCAAATTATGTTTTTAAAAGTTTTGTGCTCAATAATTTTTAGTTTTACAATAAGCCTTTTAACAGGATCTCATCAATCTCAATTTCATGCAGGCGTTCCCTCAATTCCGCCTCTTCCGATTCCTTACCCAGTTCTTTGTAAATATTTGCTAAATTTTTTAGTATTGTTTTAGTATTTGGATGCTTCTCCCCATGAACCCTTTCATAAATTTCCAGCGCTCGTTTCAACAGCGGCTCGGCTTCGGCATAGTTGCCCTGATACCGATAGAGTCCTGCCAGGTTGTTCAGGCTGGTTGCGACATCGGGATGGTTCGGTCCCAGGGCGGCTTCAGCAATTTCCAGCGCCCGCTTGAACAGCGGCTCGGCTTCGGCATAGTTGCCCTGAACCCAATAGAGTCCTGCCAGGTTGTTCAGGCTGGTTGCAACTTCATAATGCTCTGGTCCAAGTACCTTTTCAGCTATTTCTAATGCCCGTTTATAAAGTGTTTCAGCATCAAGGTATTTGCTCTGATGTAAATAAATATTAGCGAGGCTGGTGTAATCACTAGCCAGATTGTAAGATTCTTTGCCAGAAATGATTTCATCTATTTTTAAAGCTCGTTTCAGTAATTGCTCTGCCTCAAAGTATTTTCCCTGCATGATATAAAGATCAGCAAGATTCTTACAAATTGAAGCCACATTATTAGACTCTTTTCCATCAACTCTTTCAACTATTCTCAATGCAGTGGAATACAACGGATCTGCTTCCTCATATCTTCCTCGATCATACAAATACATAGCGATGTGATTCAGTAAATGTGCCGCTTTATAGAACTCAAAACTCCATTGATTTATTATATTTTCGCATATTTTGGCGTGAGGAATTAATCGCTCACACTTAGCCCAGGTTGAGAATTTAGGGGGCGGAAATGACTCCGCCAGAGCCTTTACTGTTATTTCTGCCCACTGCTTCTTTAATTCGTCATCCATCACCTCTTTAATAACCGCCTGAACAAGCCGATGGATATTGAATGTTTTTGATTCAAGGTCCCTTTTAATTAAAGAATATTGGGACAGCGGTTCGAGCAGTTCATCCAGGATCAGCGGATTGGATGAGACATCTTTCAGTGATTCGGCAATATGAGGACCCAATTCCCTGGCTCCTGCGGTAAAGATTTCCAGGGGAATTTTATCGGAATGTAAAAAGGCGCTGACCCGCAAAATATCAGCAGCCGCATGAGACATCTGTTCGATCTGCTCAAAATTGATCAGCCAGGTTGTGGCAACGGATTTAGGATATTTGGCAGCAATCACTTTGCTCTTTTCGAGCAATTTAATCCCCATCTTTCGATAACTGAGAAGATAATCCTGAAAAGAACATTTTTTTCGATAGATATAGGCCCCTGCCTGCTCCAGCGCCAAGGGCAAATAGCCAAGTTCTTCAGCTAATTTTTTTAAGCACTCTCGCTCTGAGCGTGTAAGCCTGCTACGCCCCGTACGCTTGATGAGAAATTTTTCTGCTTCGTTGGGCGTCATCTGTTGCATTTCAATGGGATTGATAATACCGAGATTGTCAAACGCCTGCGCTCGAGAGGTTAACAAAATATGGCCTTGAAAATCGAATGGCATGAAATCTTCGATAAGCTCAGGGGTATCGGCATTATCGAATATTAAAAGCCAGTCACTATTTCTCTGCAGCCCTAGTTTCACTGCAGCAACTGCAAGCTCCTGCTGTTCGGCATCTTTTTCAGGCAAATTCAACAAGGCGGCTATTTTAACAAAATCAGAAATCAGGGTACCGATCGTTTCAGCAGTGACCCAGAGAATGGCTTTATAAAAATTTCGATACCGATAGGTGTATTCAACCGCAGTTTGCGTCTTGCCGATACCGCCCAATCCGCTAATCGCCTGCGTCTGTGAAATGACGGTTGCTTTGGTAAAAATTAATGTCTCATACAACCGTTTCAAGACATCTTCTCTACCAGTAAAGAAAGGATTTTTGGGATAGGGAACATTGCATGGTTTAAAAAAATCGGTTTGGCGCTGCAATGGCGGTAGGCTTTGCATCTCGCCAAGCTTGGGCTTTTTAATAGCGGGCTGATGGGTCAGATGTCGATACAGTTTTTCATAGCCTTCCTGAGTATCACAGAAATAGTATGTGGCTCCTTTTACGGGCGTTGGTATATAATCGGTTTTGCAATTTTTTAGCAAAACAGGAATGAACTTTTTATTTTGAGTTCCTGCATCGTAAAGGTGCTGATAGATTAAATTGCTCTCCCATTTCACCCCAAGTCCAAGATCGGGCGGCTCCATCCCCATCACTTTTTTGTAGTAACCTTCGCTGCAGATCATCAACACAAAGTCGGCATCCCTAATTTGCTTTTCAGTCCAGCGATGCCAACCCTCAGGCGGTGAGAACTCGTATTGGTCGATGATACAATCAATGCCCTGTTCCCGCAACCGATCGGAGAGATTTAGCACAGCATCACAATGTTCTGGTGAATCATGACTGTAGCTGATAAATACTCGTGGCATGAGCAAACCCTTTGTCATTTTTGATGCATGGGCACATCAATAAAATCCATCGACATGCAAAAAAATGAAGCAATTGCCCTTTTTTATTCGCAGGTGAAATATAGAAATATTTACCTAAAAAGACAAGTTAAATTTTGTGTAACTCGGTGATTAGGTAACTGGGTAATTTGGGAGGATGAAGAATTTCTCAAATATCATGTTGACAAATAAAGAAAATTTGACTATATTAATACACGCTTATTAACGAGAATCAGGTTGGCGAAATATTTTCCGAAGCCAGCTTAATTTTAAACATCTACAGGAGTTGATCAAAATGAGCCATCGTGAAATGATAATTGATAAAATTCAAAAAATGCCTGAGCCTTACCTGCTTGAGCTTTACGACATTATTAAACACTTTGAGGCAAGCAAGAAAAAAGTTGAATCCAGGCAGAGTTTAATGTCTAAATTGAGGAGTATAAAGATTTCCGCTCCGAGCGATTTCTCTCAGACTGCTGATTTGTATGTCCCTGGAGATAATAATGAATAAGATTTTTATTGATACAGTTTTTGTCATTGCATTAGTGAGCCCAAATGATCAATATCACGCTCAAGCAATGGCATTATCCAAAAAGTATGAAAATGCCCCAATGCTTATAACTGAAGCTGTTTTAATGGAAATCGGGAATGCTTTGGCTAAGGACTATAAGCAAGAAGCGATAGCGATTATTAAAGCATTTCGATCTTCAGGTGATGATGTTATAATAATTGAACAAAACTCTCAGCTATTTTTGAAGGGATTTGAAATGTACGAAAAGTATAAAGACAAAGCCTGGAGCCTGGTAGATTGCATTTCATTTGTAGTAATGAGGGAGAACAAAGTTACAGAGGCGCTGACAACGGATGACCATTTTAAACAAGCTGGTTTCAAAATATTAATGCACAAATAAGTACCATCTTGAAAAATGGACTTCAATTTCAAAGGCAGTCCATTTTTCTTGAACTCTGATCCCCTATTACCGAATTAACTTATTACCAAATTACCAAATTACCTAATATTTTTTCAGAAGACTTTTCACTTTCACCCCAAACACCACTTCCAAACAGGCACAATCCGAATGCCATCAATTTCATCCTCTTGATCGAAGGTGAGGAAAATACCCTCTTTGGCTCCTGTTGCCTCCATGGCTTTTTTTAATCCCGCCTGTTCTCTCGGCAGATTTTCTTCAGTTAACTGGTGACAGACTTGAAACGCCCCAGTTATTTGATGGTTTTGTTTGACGATAAAATCACATTCAAATTGATTTTTCACATAAAAAACTTCATTGCCCAGGCGCAACAACTGCAAAAACACGATATTTTCCAACAGGCGTCCCTGGTCTGCCGACAGTGAAGCGGTGTTGGCACGAGTTAAGCCAGGATCGACGGAGTAAACTTTTTTAGCATGAGTCCGCTGTTTGGCGTACGAAAAATCAAATTTGGGCACGGTAAAAAATAGGTAGCTATCCTCTAAATAGGACAGGTAGGCTATGGCGGTATTGGTCGAGCCGAGCTGAAACTGATTTTTGAGTCGATTAAATGAAAATTCATTGCCACAGTTGGTCAACAGATAAACGGCCAGCTCCAATACCAGCCGATGCTCCCGAATCTGGTAACGGGCCACAATATCCCTGGTGATAATGTCTCTAAACAACTGATGCAGTATCTCAGGATTTTTATATTTTAGAAATTCAGGGAACCCACCTGATCGACAATATTCGGCAAAGGACTCGACCGAAGGATTTTTCCCCGTCAGTTGCAGCATCTCGGCAAACGAAAATGGAAATAGCTCGTAGGTGAGATGGCGTCCTGTAAGCCTGCTGCCCAATTCTCGACTGAGCAGCGAGGCATTGGATCCTGTGATAAAGACTTTTTTCCCTCGATCTTGAAGCGGTCGCACGAAGCGCTCCCACTGGGGGATATTTTGAATCTCGTCAAAAAAATAGTAACGGCTTTCCCCAAATTCCTCATGAAATACGGCATCCAGTTTATCGAAATCATTGAGCTCAAAGCTGGCGGCTCTGGAGTCTTCAAAATTGAAATAATAAAACGAATCCATTTTTTTCATAATTTGCCGCAGCAGGGTACTTTTGCCGCAGCGCCTGATCCCGCTGATGATGGCGACATGATGGCTGTCCCGATCGATTTGATCGAGCAGCTCTCGTTCAACACCAACATCAGTTAGATTCAGCTCTGATCTTTGTAGCTTAACAATATCACGAAGAGTTTCTTTCAGGATCATTGTCGTATCCATTCATTGGTAATGAAAATTAATGTTCATTTGGAATGAACAAACTTATTCATTTTTCAGGTAAAAAGCAAGATAATTTTTATAAAGAGGGAATCGCTCTGCTACTATTTAATAAACCGTTAAAACGGTTTACAAGGTAGGGCGGTTCGTTCTCTTCTCTCACCCAGATAAATCTGTGTGGTACATTGACCGAACACCTGAGTTCATTCGGCTATTTTATTCCTCTAAAAGCGCTGATGTGGTAGATTCGTCACGATTTCAATTTGCACTCGAGAAATTAGGCATTCGACCCGAGCGATTGCAACTCGAGTGGGTCAGCGCCGCTGAAGGCCAAAAATGGGCGACGGTGATGAAGGCTGTGGAAGAGATGCGGCAGAAGGTGACCAAAGAGGAAGTGGAATACACCATGAAAGTGCTGAGAGAAGATGAGAAGCCGAAGGTGGCAAAGCTTGTGAAAGAGAAAGTGGAAAAAGTGGCAGTGGCTGCATCGGTATAGGATATATCGAGAAACCAGGTTTCTTCAAGAAACCTGGTTTCTTGTTATTTGATGATTCAAAATGTGCAATCCTAGCAATCACTTTTTTTCATCCGAATCTCAATTGACCTCGCATGTCCCATCAACCCTTCCATTTTTCCCAAAGCGACCGCCGTTGAGCCGATCGAAGCAAGCCCCTGTTCTGTCACCCGCAGCGTGGTTTGAAATTTCAGAAAATCTTTGACGCTCAATCCACCTGTGTATCGGGCAGAATCATTGGTAGGGAGGGTATGGTTCAAACCGCTGCTATAATCGCCCAGGGCTTCGGCCGAATAAGGTCCGATAAAAAGCGAGCCATAATTGCGCAACTGGTTTATGTATTTTTCGGCATTTTGGATTTGCAATTCCAGATGCTCGGGCGCTTTCTTATTGGCAATCATGAACGCTTCAGCCAGGGATTCGACAAGGATGATTTTTCCATTATTGTCCAATGACTTCTGAGCAATATCCGCTGTCGGCAAGCTGGCAATCTGTCGCTGCAATTCATGATTCACCGCATGAGCGAGTTCCAGTGAAGTCGTCACCAAAATGGGCACGGCATCCACATCATGCTCGGCCTGACCTAACAGATCGGCAGCGATGAACTCGGGATTCGCCTGCTCGTCAGCGATGATCAACAGCTCGGTCGGTCCAGCAATGAAATCGATGCCCACGGCGCCATAGACCATCTTTTTCGCCAGGGCCACATACTTATTCCCTGGCCCAACGATTTTATCCACCCGCTGGATCGTCTCAGTTCCGAAAGCCATTGCCGCAATAGCCTGCACACCGCCGATTTTGTAAATTTTATCTATCTTGCAGATGTCGGCTGCCACGAGAATGGCGGGGTGAATGGTGCCACTGTGCCTGGGGGGCGAGCAGAGAACGATCTCGTCCACACCTGCCACTCTGGCGGGAATGGCGCACATCAGGACGGTTGAGGGTAGGGGATAGCTCCCGCCTGGCGCATAGACGCCAACTCGCTCAATGGGAATCACCTTCTGTCCCGCAAAGACGCCGTTCTGGATTTCAAATTCAAAATCCGTTAGTGACTCTTTCTGTTTGATGGCAAATCGCTCGATATTTTCCGCTGCCGATTTGATGGCGGCAAGCTCCTCTTTTGTCATTTGCTGATAAGCATTTTTAATTTCTGCCTCAGTAACTAAAAATTGTTCGAGCGCTACCCCATCGAATTGGGCAGTGTATTTTTTGATCGCCGCATCACCATTCGCTTTGACGGCATCAATGATTTGCCTGACCGAATCGATCTCCTCCATTTCCTGATATTGAAAAAAACTTTCATCTAAATCTTTCCAGTGCACGATCTTCATTGCCTTCGGCGCCTCCGCAACTCGTTCAATACGTCTCCGATTTCCACCCCGCTTTTCACTAACAACGTCGTCAAAAAGTACAGCACATCGGCCGCTTCCCAGATGATCTCGTCCCTGGTTTTGGCGATCACCACCTCCTCGGCCTCCTCCAATAATTTCTCTCTGACTTTCTTATCGGTCAGCGTGGCCGTGTACGATCCTGGCGTTGGGTAATCAAATCGATCCTTGATCACCTGGTAAAGTTCCTGCAAGCTGAATTTTTTATCCCCGAAGCAGGAATAGCGCCCCAGGTGACAGGCAACTCCCTTTTGTCGCACCGTGACCAGCAACGCATCGCCGTCGCAATCGGTGCGGATTTTGATCAACTCCTGGACATTGCCCGAAGTCTCGCCCTTCTGCCACAACCGATTTCGGGAGCGGGAAAAGTACCAAGCCTTGCCCGTCTCAAACGTCTTTTTCAGCGATTCTTTGCTGCTATACGCCAGCATCAGCACCTGGCCTTCGTCATCACAAGTGATGGTCGGGATGAGATCAGATTTCCAATTCAGCGATTCAATGAAGCCATCATCTAAACGAATTTTTGCTGTATAGATCGCCATACCCAGTTGCACATCTACGCCCAGGGCTGCCAATTTTCTGATTTCATCCAATGATGTTACGCCGCCCGCCACGGTCAATTGCAAATCGGTCGCCTGACGCAACTTTTGAATGATTTCCAAATCGGTGCCCTGCAAGCCGCCCTCTTTTTCGACACAGGTGAATAAAAATTCCGATGCGTATGTTTCCAGCTCTTTCACGACATCGAACAACATTAACCCCGTCCGATGCTGCCAGGCCTGGGTGACGATTTCGCCCTCAAACGCATCGACGGCGATAATGATCCGTTGCTTCCCAACCCCTGAGGTGAGCGCTTTCAAAAACTCATGATTGATTTGGTCGTTCTCAAATGCCTTGCTGCCAATGATGATTTTGGAAGCGCCCCACGAGATCAGCTCTTTGGCTCGCTGGATGTCTTTAATCCCGCCGCCCACCCGACAGTCGGCAACACCACAAATCTGTCTGATGATTTCTGCATTGCTCCCTCTGCCCATGGCGGCATCCAGGTCGATAACGGCAATTTCATTGAATTTGTTAAATTCCCTGGCCAGATCGATGGGATCCTCCCGCTCCAGCATTTTGTCTTTGCCCTGCTTCAACTGAACCGCTTTGCCATTCATCAAGTCAATCGAAGGAATGATCATCGAACCGTGACTCCTCTCTCTTTCAAATAGTTTTTGATGCCCGAAATCGTGAATTCTCCATAATGCAATAGCGATGCCAGTAGCACCGCATCGGCCTTGCCAACTGTGATCGCATCGTACATTTGCTCCAGTGTGCCTGCGCCGCCTGAGGCGATGACGGGAATGCCCACCAGCTCCGAAACGGCTCGGGTTAATTCCAGATCGTACCCCTGCCTGGTGCCGTCCATATCGATGGAGTTCAATAGGATCTCGCCTGCACCCAATCGCTCGCCCTCTTTCGCCCACTCCAGCGCATCGATGCCCGCATCGACTCGGCCGCCATTGATATAAGCCGACCAGGAGTTGCCCTTACGTTTGGCATCGATGGAAAGCACGATGCACTGTGAGCCAAAATTTTCCGCTCCCTCGGAGATAAGCCGTGGATTCTTGATCGCCGCCGTGCAAATGGCCACTTTATCGGCGCCCGCATTCAAAATCCGCCGCATGTCCGCCACTTCTCGGATGCCACCGCCAACGGTCAATGGGATGAACACCTGGCTGGAGACCTGTTCCACCACTTCGATCATGATCTCCCGACTGCGATACGAGGCGCCAATATCGAGAAAGGTCAGCTCGTCCGCCCCTTGCTCATTGTATAGCGCTGCCAGCTCTACGGGATCGCCCGCATCTCTCAAATTTTTAAACTTGACTCCCTTGACCACCCTGCCGTCTTCCACATCCAGGCAGGGGATGATTCGTTTGGCTAACATAATTCGATCCAATTTTTCAATAATCTCAACAATAATTATCTATGGCCCTGATGGGAGGCGATTTGGCTAACATAATTCGATCCAATTCTTCAATAATCTCAACCCCAAATCCCCGCTCTTTTCAGGATGAAACTGGACGGCGGCGATATTGCCCAGTTCAATGGCCGATGGATATTCGATGCCGTAGTCTGTCGTTGCGATGATTATTTTATCCTCCCTGGGCGACAGATAATATCCATGCAGAAAATAGAAGAATGAGCCATTGGGGATGTCTGCAAATAGTCTGGATTTTCGCTGAACTTGAACCTGGTTCCAGCCGATCTGTGGCACCTTGGCTGCATCGAAGCGAAGATTTTCGCCCTCAAAAATCGACAGCCCTTTCACGCCAGGCGATTCCTGGCTGGTTTCCAGCAGCAATTGCATGCCCAGGCAGATGCCCAGGAACGGCTGATTCGCCAGCAACCAGTTACGGATGGCGTCATAAAATCCAAACTCGTGCAATTTTTGAACGGCTGCGCCGAAAGCGCCCACGCCTGGCAGGACGATCTTTGTCGCACCTGTCAATTGATCAGGGCTGGAAATCACCTGGCTTTCGACTTTCAAATAATCAAACGCTTTTTTTACGGAGCGCAAATTGCCTGCGCCGTAATCAATGATCGCTATCATCCTCAATCAGTCCTTTGGTACTGGGAATGTTTTCGATGGCTCGTGGATCGACCGAGCAGGCCATTTTCATGGCTCGGGCAAAGGCTTTGAAAATGGCTTCGATCTTGTGGTGATCGCTGCGGCCATAAGGCATCCGAACCACCACATTGGCGCCCAAATGGGTGGCAAATCCCTGAAAGAAATCTTCCAGCAAGTCGGTATCCAGCTCACCGCAGAAGCGCCGCTTGAATTTCGCCTCGAATTGCAGATAGGGCCGACCACCGATGTCCACGGCCACCACCGCCAGCGCCTCATCCATGGGATAGACAAAATATCCTGCCCGATTGATCCCTTTCTTATCGCCCAGCGCCTTTTTGAACGCCTGCCCCAGGGCAATGCCACAATCCTCCACCAGATGATGCTGATCCACATGCAAATCCCCGTTGGCGCTCATCGTGATGTCGAACAAGCCATGCTTGCTGAAGGACTCCAGCATGTGGGTCAGAAAGCCTATGGGTGTTTGAATCTGATACTTGCCTGTGCCATCGAGGTTCAGGTCGATGGAGATATCGGTTTCGGTGGTGGTTCTGTGAATTTGTGATGTTCTCATTTTTTGATATTTTGATTTTTGCCCAACGGATAGATGAAGCCAACGGATAATTATTTGACCGCGAATTGCGCTAATTGTTCAAATTGCGCGAATTAGATTTTCTATTCAAGCCCGTGGCTGGATGTCAGGCACGATTATGATTGCAAAAGTTATTCTTAATTTCTCTCACAGAAATGAAGTCCCACAGAAATGATTTTCTGCTTTCTAATTCCGTGACCTTTCAATCCGCCAAAGGGCGGACCGCCTGCTGGCGGTTTTGTGGGAGGAGAGCCTTGCTACAATTGTCAATTAGCGAAATTCGCATAATTGGCGAAATTAGCGGTCTTAAATTTTCATGATGAGCCGCAACGCCTCCAGAAATCTCAGATTATCTTCCCGTCTGCCAATGCTGACCCGCAGATAGCCCTTGAGCAAGGGATATTTGTTCAGATTTCTCACCAGTACATTCCGCTGCTGCAGCGCCTGATAAATTTCATCTGCCTGATCTCCGACCTTCATGAGCAGAAAATTGGTCTGGCAAGTTCGGGTCTCGATGCCCAATTGATTCAGTTCGTTTTGCAAAAACTGCATTTCCATCCGAACATTTCGAACCACCTGCTGAATAAATTCCTGGTCCGCCAGGGCCGCACTGCCCGCTATTAGGGCCAGATTATTTACAGCAAACGGCAGATTCACTTTGGCCAGATGGCGAATGTTTTCTGCTGTCGAAAAAAGCATCCCTAGCCGCAGGCCCGTCAAACCGTACGCTTTGGAAAAGGTTTGCACGAGGATCAAATTCGGATATTCCTTGATAAGTTTCACATAAGACTTTTCGACAAAGTGCCAGTACGTCTCATCCAGCAGCACCAGCGAATCAACGGCTTTGTCCAGAATTTGCAGCAATCCCTGTTCGGGAATCACCGTTCCCAGCGGATTGGCGGGGTTGACAATGATGATGAGTTTGATTTTGGGCGAGATCGCAGCCAGCACTTGTATCACTGGAAATGAAAAATCATCGGGATATAAGATTTCAGTGATCTTCGCACCCCGAATTCGACCGAAAATATCGAACATGCCGTAATTGGGCACAGGCAACAATATTTCATCGCCCTCCTCTACAAAGGTATCGAATAGGCAGCGGATCGAGTCATCGGCGCCATTGGAGATAATCACCTGGTCAGTGGCAATTTGATAATGCTCGGCAACCTGGCTGATGAACGAATCATAAGCAGGGTAGAGCGAAATATCTTCGGGCGACAGATTTTCCAGCGCCGCCAGCACTTTTGGCGAGCAGCCCCAGGCGTTCTCATTCAAATCGAGTCTCACCTTCTCCCGCCGACCCGCATTGAACACCTGATAGGTTTTTGCCTGCGCCATGGACCTTCTGGGCGTCCTCATAAGACCACCTTTCGAAAATCGTATTCCAGAATATCGGTTGCGCCGTATTTTTTAAGCAATGGGATCAACTTAACCACCTCTCGTTTTTTCACTGCGACTTTCACGGCATATCCCTGATCGCCATAGAGCGGTGCCACCGTGGGCGAACGCATGCACGGCAGAAATTTGACGATCTCTTCCAATTTCTCTTTGGGCACATTCATCTCCAGCATCACCCGCTGGCGAGCATCCAGCACGGCCTGGAAGATCATTTTCATTTCATCAATTTTCTCCCGCTTCCACGGATCATTGAGCGCTTGTTTGTTAGCATAAAAACGGGTGGACGACTCTAGAATAGTATCAATGACGATCAGATTATGTTCTTTGAGTGTTCTTCCAGTGGAGACATTATCGATAATCATATCGGCATCGTCTGGGGGAAAAACCTCTGTAGCACCGAATGTTCGAAGCAAGATATATTGAAATCGTTTCTTTTCCAGATAATTCTTAGCAATCTGCTCGTACTCTGAGGCCACCACGAGCTTTCGTTGCCGCCAATCCGTTTGATCCATAGCCTCGGGAATCGCCGCAATGATTTTTACTGGATCAAACTCCAGATCCATTAATTCGATGATATTAGCTCGAGTCTCAATTACCCAATCATGACCGGTAAATCCAATATCATGGGATCCCAATTCCAATAGTCTTGGTATATTCTGCGGCTTCATGATTTTTGCCTCGATCTCTGGATCCTCAACTCGTGGAATATACGATCGTTCGTCCACATCAATCCCGAATCCAGCATCGTTCAATAGTTTAATCACATTGTTGAAGATGCGACCTTTGGGGATGACCATTTTTATTTTAGCCATTATTCTCTCCCGATCTCATAGTCTAATCTAAAAACTTGATGGCTGTGATGCGCTTTTTTGAAAGCGTTCATTATAACAATAA
Organism: candidate division KSB1 bacterium; assembly: GCA_034506395.1. NCBI lineage: Bacteria > Pseudomonadati > Candidatus Zhuqueibacterota bacterium. The sequence continues at coordinate 17,739 of JAPDPQ010000014.1, forward strand.
TTTTGCAAAAAATCAATGACTTTTCTGAGGCGATCGGGGTTAGCATTGATGATAGAAAAAATAGGGCAAATTCTTGTGAAGAATGCAAGTCGGCTAATCCTTGGCGACGCCAGATGTGCCGTGAATCAAACAATTGAATGGTCACAACAAAAATCCGAAGCCAATGTCAGAAGGAAATGATTTGGCGATTTATCATGGTTTGGCTATCCGCTTCCAAATTTCTGGGAGGAAGAAAATGATCAAACCATAAATTTCCAGCCGTCCGAGCAGCATGACACCAGTCAGAATCCATTTCCCGAATAGCGGAATGTGGTTGAAATTTCCCATCGAGCCAACGGTTCCGAGCCCTGGTCCAACATTGCCCATGGCTGCTACCACACCAGAAAAGGCTGAGAGCCAATCAACGCCTAGGAGAATTATGAGCATCGTCGCGATGAAAATCACTAGCAAATAAACGCAGATAAAGAGAATCGCCATGGCAAGAACGTCTTCGTGAATAACCCTATTATCGATTCTCACCGCTAAAGCAGCATGTGGGTGCTGCAATAATTTCAGTTGTTTGATAATTGCCTTGCCAAGCATAACCATGCGATCAGTTTTGATGCCACCTGAGGTGGACCCGGCACAGGCGCATTGCAATGCAAAAAAGATCAATAAGAGTTTGGCAAGCGCAGGCCATACTGAACTATCGGCGTTTGCGAATCCAGTGGATGTCCCGATCGAAATGATTTGAAACGCAGCATATCGAAGTGAATCTATCCAACGATGGTAAAATGTCCCGTGAAGCTGGATTGTGGTCAGCATGATCCCGAAGATCATCGCCCAGAGATAATATTTGACGATCGTCGATTTAAAAATCGCTTTACTGCCCCTAAAAATTGATGAATAGAGAACTCCAAAATGAATGCCTGACAGGATCATGAAGATGATAATGATCAGCTCAATGAGCGGGCTATGATAATAAGCGATGCTCTCATTCTTGGTTGAAAATCCGCCGGTGGCAACCGTCCCAAATGAGTGGGTCAGCGCGTCGAACAGATTCATCCCAGCCATCATTAAGGCAAGCGTTTCAAGCAGCGTTAGGCCAACATATATGGTCAATAAGATTCTTAATGTAGTGCGCACATTCTGACCGAAGTTCTCCTGGGCTAAAGCTGACATTTCGGACCGATATAAAACCAGCCCAGCGATCCCCATCGATGGCAAAACGGAGAGTACAAACAGAATGATACCCATTCCGCCAAGAAAATGGGTGGTCGATCGCCAAAATAACAATCCTTTGGGCAGGGCTTCAACATTGGTGAGGATTGAAGACCCAGTGGTGGTATAGCCAGATACACTTTCGAACCAGGCATTGGTAAACGAGAATTCTCCCCCCCAAAGAACATAGGGTAAAGAGCCGACCAAACAGGAAAGTAACCAACTGCCAACCACAATAGCTAATCCCTCATTATTTCTGATTGTTTTGGCTGGCGGAACAAATATCAAAGGAAAAATCCCGAAGAGAGCGGTGACAATTGAGCTGTATAGCAGCGGTCGCAACGCTTGATCGCTGTATAAGATCGAAATCATCGCAGCGATGAATAGAAACCCCGCATTGATTAGAAAGACTATGCCTATATATCGAAAGACAATATGAAGTCTCATTTTTTATATGCTCTCTTTTTTAATGATCTCGCATAAATGGCTGATGGAAGCAGCTAAATCATAAATTTCATCTCGTGTTTCGATGGTCACATCGAAAGGAGTCTTTCGTTCCAAAAACTTTTTTACACCATCTGTAAGCTTCATAATGGGACTGACGAAATAATAGTTCACAAAAAAATTGAATAAAAAAGTGAAGACCAAAGCAGCAAGAATGGCAACGATCCCAGGCATGATCGCCCGATTGGCTTTGCTTTGTAACTCAGATGCGGTTTTAAACATGAATTGATCATTCAAGGTGGCTAAATGATTTACCAGTTTTTTCACTTCGAGAAATGGTTCGTGGATCGATTGAGAGTACCAATTTATATCTCCTTGGTTCTGGATATTAATGATCGGCCCCATCCATAACTTTTTATAATTCTGATAGGCTATTCGGATTGAATCGACATAGCGCTGTTCCCCGGGGATCGTGATATTATTTTCCGCAACGGCAAATGCATTTTGGAACAAACTGTCCGCCGAAGCGATAATCTTTCTGCCCTGCTCCCAATTGCCCAAAAGTAACATTAAAAGACCACTGTCCTGGCGCTCTAAGGCTTCGATCATTAACTTGGAGGCATTGATGCTTCGATAATTATCGTTCAACAAATCTTGAATATTCGTACCAATGGTTTTTAACTCATAAATTGACCAGACTCCAGCAATGGATAGCATTACCGCTAATATGAGAAATCCAGATAAAATTTTCATTCGAAGTCGCATTTGAAATTCTCCTCATTCTTGATCAAAAGATTAATTTGCGGGGCCAATAATTGAAATTGCCCATAACCCCATTGGAATTGGGCATCAGCCAAATTTATTATTTTTTTCTTTTCATTTGTATTTGCATTCAAATGGCTGTCTACTAATGCACAAATTAAGTAGATTAAACCAAACATTCAAGTCTTTTGTGAGGCGATCAGGTCCGGTAAAGTCAACTTGAGTTCAAGATCAATCGTTAGTGGAAAACTGAATTACAGTGGATGGCTTTCTAAAAAGTGAAATTTTTCATTTGATAGGAGAGGAGCAATCAAAACCATGAATAGATCAGATGGGATAGATATCTTTTTAGCTTCTCTCCCCAATGGCAGCTCCGTTCGAGATATGCCAATAATTTAAATTTCGTGGAATTTAATTTGAATGGTTTTTCGTGGTAGACAATCAAATGGAAAATCTCTTCTAAGCCACTCATATCGCAAAGCTTCCACTGGATCGATCTTTGCAGCTTTCCGAGCGGGGAACTATCCTGACAGTAAAACGATAGTGGTTAAAATGGCGATAGCGATGAAAACCACGCTCCTTTAAAGCAATGGCCGTCCTAAAAATTGCATCGCACCATCGTTAGCAGGGATCATCCAGATCAATTTGATAATTGCGAGGGCGATCAGCAGTCCAAGGAGGACGCCGACGACCGCGAGCAGCACGGATTCAAAGACGAATTGAAAAATGATTTCGCGGCGTTTTGCTCCGACCGCTCGCTTGATGCCGATTTCTCTAGTGCGATCCTTGGTCAAGTGCCACGCAGCGGCTTTTGACTTTGTTGCAGAATTTTTAGTTACTCTTTGAACCTAAACTCATCCTTTTGTTATTTCAATCGCAGGGATCGAGCTAAAAGTTAAACAATATTTACCCGGATTCCTCACTCCGTTCGAAATGACGTTTATAATTCAAGTTAATGGTTTTCGTTCGGGCACTTGTTCGAGAGGGAATTTAGGAGCAGCTATAAAACAGTGTCATCAGGAATGAACTTGCTGGTTTGGGGGATGAGAAGAGGAAAAAATTTTTCGCGGCCGCGAAACATCCATTGGTTTAGAGCGTTTTAAAAATGGATCAAAAATTTTTCTTGACTTTTTCCAAAAATCTATTAATTTATAACACGAAAGAATTGATAACATGAGATTCAGGCGAATGTAGCTCAGCTGGTAGAGCACTGGCTTCCCAAGCCAGGTGTCGCGGGTTCGAATCCCGTCATTCGCTCTATTTTTTTTAAGGCGAAAAGAGACCGACTGGAAGCAGCATCGGCTATTCTAAGGTCTCTTTTTATTAGTAAGAGATTTGAGAGATTAATGAGCCTCAACTCGATTTGATGAAGAACGAACAGATATTATTCCCTGAGCGACGATCAACTGGTTTTCAGGTATAGTTATATTGCAATTAGTCATACGGTTCTGGCTCCTGTTTGCTTCAATTCGTTTAACAAGAAACATTGAAAAGCCAGCTAATAACCAAAATCCGAGATCCATCGATTTTTTTGCCAAATTTAATTCATCAATAAAATAAATGCTCAAAATTCCCAGGTGAATAGTATTATTTAGGTCTACAAAACTCCGGGAGTTTATGCAAGTCAACTACTAAATAGCAAAGGAGATCGCTATGAAACTATCGGGCATGATTGGAATGTTTGCGGTCATTATATTGAGTTTTGCGGTAATGGCGCAAGCGCAGGTGATTCAAAGTTTTGGTGATAACCAAACCGTGAATTGGTCAAACCAGGTGATTCAGGCGGTAGGAATCGGTTCGCCGAATCCAGATCTGCCCATCGCTGCGCAGCGAGCAGCCGCGATCCGAGCTGCAAAGCTGGACGCCGTTCGAAATATTTTGGAGACCATCAAAGGGATTTATTTGACGTCCGAGACTACGGTTCGAAACGCCATGGTAGAAAATGATGTCATTACCACGAAAGTTCAGGGATTAGCCCAGAACTTCAAGCAGGTAGGCGAGCCGCGCTATATGTCGGACGGCTCGGTGGAAATCACGGTGGAAATGCCGATCACTGGCGGCATCTTGGATGCCTTGCTTCCATCGCAATTTGGCGGTGGCAGACTGATGACAGCCGGCCAGATGGTTTGTCCGACCTGCGGACAACCATGGCCCCAGGGACGGCCAGTCCCGCCAGGCGTGCAATTGCAACAAGTTGGTGGAGCAACCACCCCAATGGCTAGCGCAGTTTATACAGGTTTAATCATCGATTGCAAAGGACTGGGTGTTCGACCTGCAATGGCTCCTAAGGTCCTCGATGAGCAAGGAAACGAAATTTATGGATCAAAATTCGTCAGCCGAGAATGGGCCGTCGAGATCGGCATGGTTGGATATGATAAGGACCTAATGCGCGCCCGTCAAAACGACCGCGTGGCTAATAATCCTCTGGTCATTAAAGCGCTCCAGGCCTCAGGACCCAACAAAACCGATGTCGTCATCTCCAATGCCGATGCCGCGCTGATCCACCAGGCCGCTGCGAATCAAAATTTCTTGGATAAATGCAAGGTGATGTTCATTGTAAATTAGTTGGTCCCTTTTGAAAAAGAGATTAGACTAATTCATCGGCTGGCCGAAAAAAAACGGTCATGCTGGTTTTCAATTAGCAAAGACGCTTGCAAAATAGAAGCAAATTTTCATGTCATGCCATCCGGCTACTATCGGACAGGCATCTCATGATGTTCCATTTATCCGAATCAAAGGGCTCATACATCCGCAGGAGTGACACTCACAATAAGCAAGACGCAGCGCTGCCTCACGATTGAGCAGGTGGCGCACAATGAAGTCGAATTTTATCGGATAGGAGATCAAATATGGACAGACGAATATTCCATCTCAGTGCAACGCTTATCATCGGCGTTTTTTTATTTAGCATGATCGGCTGTGGTCCTAAACCAATGAAAGAGGCTTCGGTGCTGGATACGCCAGAGAATCATTTCAATCGAGGGATGATTGAATATGAACGAGGTGATTTGACCACAGCGTTGGCCTCCTTTGAACGCGCCAAAGCATTGAATCCCAATTTTGGCCCTGCATATTCTGGCATGGGGTTGGTGTATGCTAAACAAGCCCAACAAACCCAGGACAAAAAAGCAGCGGAAGCCCTGTTTAAGAAGGCTTACGATTTTGCTAATGAGGGGATTAGCAAGAGTGATAAATCGCTAGATGTTCACATTATCAAAGGGAGGATTATCACGCTGGAGCGCAAGGGAGATGATTGGGTCGAAGATGCCGCCGATGCGTTTAATAAGGCGATCAAGCTGAATCCCAACAGCAGCAAGGCCTGGTACTATTTGGGCATTACATACAAAGAAGGATTTCAGTTCGGCAAAGCGGTGGATGCATTCCGCAAGGTGGTAGAGTTGAAGGGCGATTATGCAGAGGAAGCCAACAACGAATGGGAATTGGTTCAAAAGATCGAACGTGCCAAACCAGGCACCAAGGTTGGTGCGAAAATCGCTTTGATCAACAAGATCAATCGGGCTGACCTGGCTGTGCTATTAATGGAAGAGTTGAAGCTGATGACTTTAATCGAGAAAAAGCGTCCAGAGGTATTTGATACTCGATTCCGTGCACCAGAAGACGCCAGCAAGCTCCAGGCGACCCAGGTGACCAAGATGGAAGCCGCTACTGATATCAAAGGACATTGGGCTGAACCCTGGCTGCGCGACATTATCAAAGCTCAGATCCCCGGGCTGGATCCTTATCCCGATCATACATTTCATCCTGATGAGCCGATCGATCGCGCCAATTACGCTCAGGTGATGCAAAGCATCATGATACTGGTCACCGGCGATGAAAGCTTAGCGACAAAGTATGTTGGCGAACCTTCCCGTTTCCCAGATGTATCCAGCAGCAATTTTGCTTATAATGCCATGGCATTGATGGTAGATCGCGGGATTATGAAAGCCGACAAAATTTCAGGAGCGTTTCGACCCAAAGAGTCGATGTCTGGGGCGGATGCGCTGCTGGCGATCCGAGAATTTCAGAACGCTTTGCGAATCACATTCTGATGCATGTTTAAGGGCTGGCATAGCGTGCCAGCCCTTTTATTCTGAGAATTGCTCAAAACCAAAAATAGCCTATAACTCGCTTTGCGATAGCAGAAGAAAGATGAAAAGAATCGGCTATTCAATCGAAGGTTCAGTATTTTCCCCAGATTTATAATAGCGACCAAAAGTTTTAGAAGCGATCAGATCGCGAAGCGAATAGCTTAGAGTTCAGTTTGAACCAACCTGACATGAAACGGGTGATAGCACAAGGAGGATAGGAGCCTTGAGAGCAAAAATGAGCAAACAGATTCAAGTTGGCGTTATGATCAGCTTAGTGATTGGATGGGCTATAATCGCTCATGCTCAGCAAGCGACCCAAACAGTGATAGCCAAAGGGGTTGCCACGGTATTTGGGGAAGATAAGGGTTTAGCCCGGGACCAAGCGATCAACGATGCGCTAAGAAAAGCGGTCGAACAGACGCTGGGGACCTTTGTCCAAGCATCGACGCTGGTACAGAATAGCATGGTGATTGAGGATAATATATTGGCCTGGTCGGATGGTTATGTGCGTTCGCACCGCATTGTGAGCGAAGGGATGGCCGATGCTTCGACCTATGAGGTCACCATTGAAGCTGTGGTCGAGTTGGCGAATTTGAGAAACGATTGGGAATCGCTACAAAATTTGCTCAACCGCATGGGCAATCCGCGGATGATGTTCATGATCGAAGAGCAAAACATTGGTCAATCGACCAATCAATTTAATTATCTGTCAGTAGATATGAACATCACAGAGACGACACTATTGGACAAGTTTATTCAGAACGGTTTTGAGTGTGTTGATCCAGCCACGGTGCGGCAGAACCTCAAGCAGGAGCAAGCAGCGGCGATCTTACAGGGGGACACGCAGTTGGCAGCCACTTTAGCCAAAAAATTGGGCGCTGAAGTGGTGGTGACGGGCAAGGCGTTCGCCAAAGTAGCCACTGGGATAAACCTGGGCGGCATGAAATCTTGCCAGGCGAATGTCACAGCGCGGGTAATTCGTGCCGATGTCGCGACGATCATCGCCACAGCTTCGCAGCATGCAGCATATCCGCACATCGATGAAGTGACCGGTGGAACTGAGGCGATCAAAAAGGCGACCAATAAATTGGCCGATGAGCTCATCGCAAAAATCGCTCAGGTCTGGAAGGATGAATTTTATAAAGCGACGACGGTTAAATTAATCGTCAATGGCATCAATTCGTTCGATCAGCTCAATAGCTTCCAGAGCACATTGAAGTTTTACATCCGAGGAATTAAAGATATCTATACGCGTGAAGTCTCTGGCAGCATTGCTGAGTTAGATGTGAAGATGACTGGCAACGCCAACCAATTGGCGCGGGAGCTGGAGCGAAAGAATCTCGATAAATTCAAAGTCCGGATCATTGGACTGACGATGAACAAGATTACCCTTCAATTGTCAGAGAAGCAGATGCAAGAATAATTAGTTGCTGCTGCAAAATTCGAACATATTAAAAAGTGACGTCATTCCGGCCGCAGCGAGGAATCTCATAAAAATTGAAACCGTGATCTAAAAGACTTGGAAATGTCTGCATGCTCAGGCATGACATTTTGCCTTGTTTCCGAAATTTGCAACAAGAACTAACCAGAGATTAGCAGTAAGGAGATTGTGCGATGAGATTTAGCAGGAATTGTTTCATTACATTTGTTTTGATTGGTTTCGTTTTTGTCGTCACCTTAAATACGACAGCACAAACCAAAAAACGCGTGGCGGTTTTTGCATTTGAGGACAAAACGGATCATCATTGGCATTGGTGGACTGGCCAACCAGTTGGAGAGGGGATGGCCGATATGCTGACGACCGAACTTGTAAAATCGGGCAAATATCAGGTGATCGAGCGCCAGGCCATTGAGAAGATCATGCAAGAGCAGCAATTGGGCCAGACTGGGATGATTACGCCGCAAAGTGCAGCGAAAGTAGGCCAATTGCTCGGCGTGGAGCTAGCGATTATCGGTGCGGTCACCGAGTTCGGCTATAAAAAGAGCGATGTGGGGGGCGTATTGAAGAAACAAGGTTTCGGATTGGGCGTCCAATCTGCCTCAGCTTCGGTTGGGATTGACGTGCGATTTGTCAATACCAATACTGGAGAGATCATCGCAGCCGACAACGTTCGGAAAGTGGAGAGCAAGAAAGGCCTCAACTTAGACACCCAAAAGTTCTCATTTGAGAATAAAAATGAATTCGATGAATCGTTGGTTGGGAAAGCTACCCGCAAGGCGATCGAAGAGATCATGGCCAAATTGGACACTCAATTGGGCAATCTGCCTTGGCAAGCCAAAGTGATCAAAGTTGCCGACAATATGGTCTATATTAATGCGGGTTCTGAGGCTGGGGTAAATGTAGGAGATATTTTAGCAGTAATCACGCGCGGGGAGGAGCTAATCGACCCTGACACTGGCCTTTCTTTGGGCGCTGAGGAGCGCCAGGTTGGCCTTATTGAAGTCGTCGATAATAGCATTGGCAATGGGAAGGCGTCGAAATGCAAGATCAAATCGGGCGGTGGGTTTCAACAGGGGGATTTGGTACGTCAGCGTCCGACTAAATAGGCGAGGGAAATGTTCCTCATTTTTGGGGAAAAAATGCTGATCAGCAAGGCAAAAATTGCAGTTGCCTTTATCCTGTTTCTGCTTTTGTTGGTAGCTTGTGCGTTAATGCCCGAGCTGGACTCGAGCCGAACGGATCGTATCGTCAAAGGGCCTGAGTTCGTCCCATATTATGGTCTGAAGCGCCGACTTGCGATTCTTGATTTTGAAAATCTATCGGATTTGGGGGGTGCTAAATTTGGGAGTGCGATTGCCGATCAATTGATCAGCTTGGTCGCTCGCTCCAATCGCTATACGTTAGTTGAGCGATCTCAGATCGAACAAATTTTGCGGGAACAAGCCCTGGGGCAATCAGGCGCTGTTGCCGAGCAAACCGCCCCTGAAGTTGGCAAATTATTAGGGGTCGAAGCATTGGTCCTGGGTAAGATCCTATCCGCTAGTGAAACCACTGAACTGAGGAAGATAGAAGATGAGGAAAAAAAGTGGTCATTCAAATTAAAGACCACGATCGGTGAGGTTCGGCTCGCGTATAAGATTGTAGATACATCAACGGGAGAAATCCTCTTTGCGAACGATATCACAGAAAGAGAAATAAAACCCTCTTTTGGCTTGAAAACCAAAACGATCGATCTGGAAAACTGGGGGGATTTCGAGAATACAGTGCTCGGACTGGCGGTTCGCAAAGCTGTGAACCGAATGGCTCAGGACATCGTCGATTGTGTATCCAGAATTGACTGGGTTGGCACAGTGGTTCAATGCAAGGGAGATAGCGTCGTCTATTTCACCCCAGGTCGAAATGCCGGGATCGAGCTGGCCCAGCTATTTGAGATCTTCAATAAGCCGCTTGGCCTATTGGACAGCTTGGCGCAATCCGATTCGGACAGCACTAACCAATCCAAGGCCAAGATAAAAGTGGTTGGCTTTGTTGGCGATCGAGTGGCCAGGGCGCAGGTTGTCGAGGGAAAGAACATTCAACGCGGGGATATCGTCAGACCATTGCATCGCGTTTGGAACGATCTTCAATGAGCGAATCGGATGGACGATTGAACAGTCAGCAGTTTGAGCAAAATGTCCGTTGCAAGTGATCGAACGTAGCGGATGAGATGAATTTCAGAATCGGCTTTTTAAGAACGACCGAGAGAGACGAAATTGGTTGTCTTCCTTCGGTCGTTTTAAATTTAATAAATTGGGAGCAAGCACCATGAACAAGCAACTCGTATTTTGGGGGGGATTGCTGCTGGTAGTGATTTTGATCGTTTATGGCTTTTTGCCAGCGGGAAAAAGCAGCATTGGGAGTGTGAATTTCATCCTTGGAGATGCCGAGGATGTGATGATCCTGAGGGCCGGCCACGATACCTGGGAGCCAGCAAAGCTGTATCAGCCAATATTTGCTGGTGATCAAATTAAGACCAATCAAGAATCGCGGTGTGAGACCAAACTCGTCAGTCGCGGTGTCGTTCGAATCGGCGAAAATTCGATTTTTGAGTTTAGCGAAGATTTGCTGAAGAAAAAATTAAATGCCAATTTGAAAACTGGCAGCATCTGGGCTAATATTCGGTTGACGGGGAGGGATTCGAATTTCTGGATCAGAACGCCCAACGCGGTCTGTTCAGTTCGAGGAACTATTTATCGGATCGATGCAGATTCGTCCACCCAGGTAAAGGTCTATCAGGGCCAAGTGGATGTCGGACCGCTCTGGCTGGTAAAGCGGGATAGTTCTGGGACTCGGCAATCTGGGATTTTTCAAGCTCCGACACCGGTGCCTGGTCCCAGCCAAGTGCCTGGTCCATTCGAAGTATCGCTGGATCATTGGATTCAAATTGTAGCTGGTCAACAGATCGAAGTCCGTGCAAACGGCAAATATTATAAATCAAATTTCGATTTGCAGCAGGATCAAGACAATGATTGGGTGCGGTGGAATCAGCAGCGGGATCAGATGAAGTGACATGTTGCTCGGTCAATCGACTCCTTGTTTTGTTTAATGTGGTAAGCTGAACACCCTCAATGATCGCAATGCTCCAAAAGTAGTTGGTCGATCGAATAAACCATATTTTCATAAAGCCCAGGATTATCAAACTGGGCTTCTTCTTATTTGAATCAAATGGCTTTCTGATAAATCGCACGCGTTTGCCGGCATTTATGTGAGTGATCCATTCAACAATGAAAATCATCGGCTTTGAAAACAATAGTCTCGCTGCGGAAGCGGGGCTTCAGGTGGGGGATGATCTCACCAAAATTAATGATCATCAGATCGGCGATGAGCTCGATTTTCAGTTCTATGCGAGCGATGAACTGCTCGAAATCGAAGTGCTGAGAGATGGCGAACGATTCATTTTCGAGATCGAAAAAGATTATGATGAATCGCTGGGTATTATTTTTGAGGAGACCAAATTTCGCTGTTGTGGAAATCACTGCATCTTCTGTTTCGTCGATCAGAACCCTCAGGGGTTGAGACCCAGCCTCTATTTCAAAGATGAAGATTTTCGGCTGTCATTTTTGTATGGCAATTACGTTACGCTTACCAATGTCAGTCGCTCTGATCTGAAGCGCATCGTCAGGCAAAGGTTATCGCCCCTGTATGTATCAGTTCACAGTACCGATTTGACCATCCGAAAATTGTTGCTAGGGATAACTAAGGATGATCATTTATTGGAAAAAATCCGCTATTTGGTCGAGCATCGGATTGAGTTGCATGCCCAGATCGTGCTCTGTCCTGGGATCAATGATGGTCAAGGCTTGCAAAGAACGATAGATGATCTGGCAAGGTTTTACCCTCAACTCAAGTCTGTAGCCATCGTTCCAGTTGGGCTCACCCGGCATCGCCAGGGATTGTATCAGCTCGCTTCAGTAACACCGGCTTTCGCCGCAGCGCTGATCGATCAAGTGGAGCCGATTAGCGAGCATTTCAAACAGATTTGGGACGATTATTTCGTCTATCTCGCCGATGAATTTTATTTATTAGCAGCACAGCCCCTACCTCTTGCGCAACGGTATGAGGATTTTCCTCAGATCGAAAATGGTGTAGGCATGACGCGACATTTCATCGATCAGTTCGAGGAACAAAGCTTTCAGTTTCCGCATAGAATAAGCACCAGCAAAACGATGACGCTGGTGACGGGTATGCTGGCCGCGCCGATGATCGGGACAGTGGTCCTGCCTCGTCTCAATCAGATCGAGCATCTGAATGCCAAGCTGAGAATTATCCGGAATGATTTTTTTGGACCAAGTGTCACGGTTACTGGGCTGCTGACCGGGCAGGATATTTACCACCAATTGAAGGACGAGGCGCTCGGCGACGTAATTGTGCTTCCAGCCAACTGCATCAACTATGACAGCGTATTTTTAGATGACTGGACCCCAGAACAATTGGCGGAACGGTTAGAGCGGCCAGTGAAATTGATCGATACTGATTTTCTTCGTTTGTTTGAGAGTTTCGAATGAGCAAACCGATTCTGGCAATCATTGGTCGGCCGAATGTGGGCAAATCAACCCTGTTCAATCGGATCATCCGGAAGCGCGATGCCATTGTCGATGATCAACCTGGCGTTACTCGGGATCGCAAATATGCCGATGCTGAATGGAGTGGTGTCAATTTCACGATTGTTGATACCGGCGGCTATTTACCAGATAGCGAGAACTTGATCCATCAGGCGGTGCTCAATCAGGTGCACCAAGCCATTGACGAGGCGGATGTGATCGCGTTTCTAGTCGATGTCACAACTGGTATTACGGTCATTGACCAGGAGATCACCCGCATCTTAAAGCGATGTAACAAACCGATCATTGTGGCTGTGAACAAAGTCGACAATGAGATTCGAGAATTGGAAGTGCCGGCCTTCTATCAGTTAGGTCTGGGAGACCCGGTTCCAGTTTCGGCGATCAGTGGGAGAAGCGTGGGTGATTTTCTGGACTTGGTGATCGAGCGTTTCCCGGCTGCAAAATTATCTATTGGAGCAGAAGAAGAACCCGAGATCAAAATTGCAGTTGTCGGCAAACCCAATGTCGGCAAATCATCGTTTGTCAATGCCGTATTAGGGCAAGAAAAGGTGATCGTGACGCATATTCCAGGCACGACGCGCGATGCCATCGATACACCGTTTAAATATTATGGTCGTCGGTTTTTATTGATCGATACCGCTGGGTTGCGCAAACGATCGCGGATCAAAGAGGCTGTGGAATATTTCAGTACGGTACGAAGCGTTACCAGTATTCAGCGTTGCGATGTCGCGGTGGTGGTCATCGATGCTCAGGATGGCATCACGGACCAGGATAAGACAGTGATTCACCAGGCAGTGCAATTTAAAAAAGGGGTTGTGCTGGCTATTAACAAGTGGGATCTGATCGAAAAAAACGCAGATACAGCGATGGAATACCAGCGACGGATCTACGAGGCGATTCCATATTTTTCGTATTTGCCAACGATTTTTATATCCGCGCTAACGCGGCAGCGCGTATTCAAGGTGATCGAGACCGCCCAATCGGTATTCGAACAGCGCAGCAAACGGATCGCGACCAGCGAATTGAACGATTATTTTGAGCCGATCATCGCAGAAACACCACCAGCTGCGGTGGCGGGAAAGGAGATCAAGATCAAATACGTAACTCAGATCAAAGCGAGTCCGCCAGTGTTCGCTTTTTTCTGCAATCATCCCAAGCTAATTAAGGCCAATTATCGCTCTTTTCTCGAAAACAAGCTTCGAGAACGATTTGGATTTTTGGGGGTGCCGTTAACTTTGGTTTTCAGGAGAAAGTAACTTGTGAAAAGATTCTTGGTTAAACTCCTGTTCGCAACATGGATCCTCGCTTCTGGGGCACATGCCCTCTCAGGATTTACGCATCTTCGGGCAGCTTATGAGCAGGGGCAGATAAGTTATGAGCAGTATCTGGTAAATAGCGCCTTACAGATCTTTGATCCAGAAAAAGTGCCTTCGATTCATCAGATCCCATCCGATCAATTGCCGCTCAAAACAGGCACATTTGTGATCCAAGAGATCAAGGCCAATTGGGATCGGCTCAGCCCCCAATCGCAAGCCATGTTAACGCCATATTTCCAGCGACCGGCGCTGCCGCTGAGTATTCGCAGCGCCAGTGGCCAATTTCGAATTCATTATACGCGTGATGGAAGTAATCGCGTAGATGGCACTGATCGTGACAGCAATGGGATTCCTGATTTTGTAGAGGCAGCAGCCGAATATTTCGATCATACCCATCATGTGATTGTGGATCGTCTCGGCTATCAATCGCCTCCAGCAGATTCAGGTGGCAAAGGCACAGCTTTTGATATTTATTTGATAAGCCTTCATAATACCTATGGCATCACCTGGCTGGAGGAGTCGGTACCTGGAAAAAAGGACGCCTATTCCTGCTATATTGAGGTGGATAATGACTTCCTTGGATTTAAAACCCCGGCCCTGGGAGCGCTCCAAGTCACCAGCGCCCACGAATATTTTCACGCTGTGCAGGTGGGATATCGCTATCGCGATGAAGATGTCTTTTTCATGGAGATGTGCTCCACATGGATGGAGGATTACATTTACGATGAAGTGAATGATTATTTATTTTATTTGGACAATTTTTTCAATGCCATCAACTATCCGTTTTATTATACCAACGGCAGTTGGTTTGAGTACGGCTCATGCTTATGGAACCACATGATCGTGAAAAAATATGGGCCAGAGGTCATCCGCGAGATATGGCAGGCCATCCCGCAACAAACCGCCTTTAGCGCTATCCAACAGGTGCTTCCCAAGTACGGCACTACCTTTAATCAAGAGCTCGCTTCGTTTGGCATCTGGAATTATTTCACTGGTAGCCGGGCCGATACCATTAAATACTATCCAGATGGTCATCTATATCCGGAGATCAAGATTTTCGGGAAATACACCCTCCAGGGCAACTCCCTTGTTCTCACCGAACAAATGCGAAAACTTTCTTCGACGTATTTTCAACTCATCGATATTTATGGCGGCACAACGATCGGCTTGGTGATCACTAATTTTCAGACGCCGGATGCCAATTATTTGACCAGCGATCGAGCCAGCTTCAATTTGCATGTCACTTCCATCGCCACCGAGCGTGGAGAAGACAGTGAATTCCTGTTCCTGATTAACAATCTGATCAGATTGAACGATCATGTCGGGGTGCGATTGGGGGAAGACCCCAATGCGACAAACCAATGGCAGGCGCAGGCAATTGTCATGGACGATCGCAGTGGGGCTGAGATCATCCAATTTTTTCCAGCGACCTTTCAAAAGATGTATCACAATTACATCTATAAAATCTTCCCCAATCCTTTCATCATAGGTTTGCATGACTCAGTGAAGGTATATAATGTCATCGCTGAACCCAATGTACCGACCAGCATTCAAGTCTTTTCAGCCGATGGACGATTGATCAGATCGAACCAATTTGACCAGTCCCAATATCGCTATAGCTGGAACGGCCGAAACAGCGATGGAGAACTTGTGAGCAGCGGGGTGTATGTGATTGTGCTGCGCGCTGGTGGGATGACCGATATGAAAAAGTTGGCTGTAGTGCGGAAAAGATGAGCAGGCTTGAATTTCTAAATCGAAGTTTTGCCAAAGAACCATAACAGGGGAATCGAATGAAATTGAACAGGTTTCATGTTCGCAAAATTTTTCCCCATGTGTTTTAATGATATCTATGCTTTTCCGATTTACTGCCATCGTTCAGTTTCAAACTTCTTAGCAATCTATTCGGACCAGAGCGATCTGGCTGATTCACAAAACAGAATGAATTTACTGAAGGCAAATGATGCATCAATTGACCGATTATTTAATCATGGCCCCAGCGATTTTGGTCGCTTTGACCATTCATGAATTTGCCCACGGATATATTGCTTATCGTCTCGGCGACCCTACCGCCAAATTGTCGGGACGACTGAGCCTCAATCCGCTGGTCCACTTAGACTTGCTCGGAACTGCCATGTTGTTTATTGCAGGCGTTGGCTGGGCTAAACCAGTACCGGTAAACCCACAATATTTTCGACAACCGAAACGCGATTTGTTATGGGTTTCGTTGGCTGGTCCTGCCTCGAATTTGTTTTTGGCATCCCTATTTGGCCTTGGCTTGCGGCTGTTCTCGGATGATGCGATCTATCAAATGAGCATGCTGGTGGCAATGATATGGTATGGCATGAGCATTAATATCGTTCTGGCTGTGTTTAACCTAATACCCATTCCGCCACTGGATGGGTCAAAAATCCTATTCGGGCTGATCCCAGATCGCTATGAATCCAAATTGTCACCGCTGATGAAATTCGGTCCTACTATCTTGATCGCTGTCATCCTATTCGGATTCATCACGAAAAAATCCATCTTTTCAATGGTGATCAAACCGTTTGTCCAGTTTTTTAGCCGTATATTTGCTGGAATCAGTTAAATTCAATTTTGCTTCATTTCTTGCCCACTAAATGATCGACTCCTGCTTGCCATTAGTCCCGTTGATACCATCGTCCCTCCAATTGATTTTAGGCGCAAAATTATATGCCATGATCTCTTGCTGAAATGACTTTTATTCCCAATTTTGGGGATTGTCAAAGAAGATAATCGCTATGGCTGCGCATTTTCACTGCATTATTCCCCATATCTAAGAAAATTTCCTTGATATTTTGTAATAATTTGTTATATTAAAGCTCAGAATTCATGAACATGGCTACATAATCGCGGCGGCATCATTCATTATTTCGAAATAGAGATCATCTTTGGATTATTTTATGGAGAATTGACGTATGGAAATTTATCAAGAGGCATCACAAGCGACCGGATTATCGGTCAATGATGTGAAGAAGATTGAGGAATTGATTTTGCGCAAAGGGACATTTTCTCAAGAGCGGGTTAAGAACGGATTGTATACTTTTTTTTGCAAGATCGGTATGGTGCCGTACTATTTTCAGACGACCCCGATTGAGACCATCGCCAATCATATCGAATCGCTACTAGCGGCGGAAGTGATTGCTATCAATCGAGGAAGTAATCAGCTTGATGTGGATTTTGTGAGCGAACGAGAAGATTCAGCGATGTATTTTGTGAATGATGATCACTATAAGGCGGTTGAGATCGAACGACGACTGGAGCGATTGTTTCCTGCTTACCGATTGCAAAGCTATCGAACCCCTGGTATCGATCTTGAATCCCATTTTAGAAGTTATTTTGCCTCTCGCCCTGATTATGTCCAACCTGACGCAGCGCCGACCGAAACCGACATCCACAAAGTCGCCGCGAAACAGTTTTTAGCCAGCGTGCCTGAAGAGACAAAGGAGCGATATCAAAGCCTCTTGAAGAAATCGATCATGTGGAATCAGCCGTATATCGAGGTGACTGAAGAGGTTCGTGGGGAAACCCGGTTTATGATCAGCGTCCCGCAAAATGGGGCATATCGTTTCTTATCTGGCATTTCAGACATTATTAACTATTATGGGCTCGTGAGCAATCATAAATATGCAGAGCCGTTCTCCAATGGCAAGCTCATCATTTCAGTCTATCTCGATGCAGAAAAGACCAAGCCGCACATTGACGACATGGTCACTGATATCAGCCTTATCTATGTCAACCCTGAAAATGAATTGTCACCCCTAATTCGGAGCAATACGCTTTCGGTGCATGAGGCGTTCTACGCGCGCGGTGCATGGAAATTCACACACCAATTCTTGACCAGCTTTACAGATGAATATATGGCGATCTGGGCAGAACTGAAAGACCGTCCAGAGTTAGTCGATATTTTGAGCACCATGCGAACTCGGCTGGTGAAGGATTCCTATACCGAATCCCGCATCGTTCAAACTATTTTTAGCCACCCAGCTATCATCAAAAAGCTGTATGCTCAATTTGAGGACAAATTCAATCCGCATAAACAATCCTCTGCCCAGCTTGAACCAATTGACATTGAATCTGTTGGGAATGAGATCGATCGGGTGATTTTGCAGTCGTTTGTGCTGTTTAATGATGTTGTATTGAAGACAAATTTCTATAAGCGAAATAAGACATCATTAGCTTTCCGATTAGATCCGAGCAAATTTCTAGACCCAATCGAATATAAGGAGAAGCCCTATGGGGTGTTTATGATCCTCGCCAAGGAGATGCGCGGCTTTCATGTTCGGTTCCGCGATATTGCCCGGGGTGGCATCCGCATTGTCAAGTCCCGCGACCAAGAAGACTACGACAAGAACTCAGACTCCATTTTCGATGAAAACTATAACCTGGCGTTTACGCAGCAGAAGAAAAATAAGGACATCCCAGAAGGCGGGTCGAAGGGGACGATTTTGCTCAATCTCGAATATCAGGATAAAGGAGAGTTGGCATTTGAGAAATATATCGATGGTCTGCTGGATGTCATTCTTCCTGATGAATCAATAAAAGATTATTTCGGCAAGGAGGAAATTTTATTTCTCGGTCCAGATGAAGGGACGGCTGAATTGATGAGCTGGGCGTCATGGCGGGCAAAGCAGCGGGGCTATAAGTTCTGGAAGGCCATCTCCACGGGTAAACCTGTCAGCGAGGGAGGCATCCCCCACGACTTGTATGGCATGACTACCAATTCGGTGCACGAATATGTGCTCGGAATTCTCAATAAGCTTGGGATCAAAGAAGAGAATATTACCAAGGCACAAACTGGAGGCCCAGACGGCGATTTGGGAAGCAATGAGATCTTGATCTCTAAAGATAAAACGCTCTGTGTGATTGATGGCAGCGGCGTGCTGTATGATCCTGAGGGGATTGATCGAGCTGAGTTGACTCGACTTGCCAAAAAACGCGTCATGGTGGAGCACTTCGATAAAAATAAATTGAGCAAAAAGGGCTTCTTTGTTCATATCAATGATCGAAATGTCAAATTGCCAGATGGTACGCTAGTTGAAAGCGGTCTGGCATTTCGGAATACATTTCATCTCAACCCCATTTTAAAGGCCGATTTGTTCGTTCCCTGTGGCGGTCGTCCCAATTCAGTGAATATTCAAAATTGGAAGCAAATGCTGGACGAGAATGGGGCCCCGCGTTTCAAATATATCGTTGAAGGCGCCAATTTATTTCTCACTCAGCAAGCGCGACTGGAGCTTGAAAAAAAGGGCGTCATCATTTTCAAGGATGCCTCGGCCAATAAAGGAGGGGTGACGTCATCCTCCCTGGAAGTGTTGGCATCATTGGCATTGACGGATGAGGAATACGAGCGTCTCATGTGCGTGAAGGACGGGGTGATCCCAGAATTCCGCAAGAATTATGTGAACGATGTCATTGGCATCATCCGCGAAAATGCACGGCTCGAATTCGAAGTGATTTGGAAAGAAAACCAAAAATCCAAAACACCAATGGCTATTTTATCGGATCAATTGAGTGATAAGATCAATAAGGTCACCGATTCCATCCATCGCTCCGATTTATTTGATGATTTGGCCCTGCGAAAGGCGGTGATCGAGCGGCACTGCCCTGCGGCATTGGTCAAATTGCTGGGCATCGACGAAATTTTGGCACGCGTTCCGGAAAATTATCAGCGCGCCATTGTCTCCTCGTGGCTGGCAAGCCATTTTATTTACGAATTCGGCCTGGATGCCGACGAGATCGATTTCCATAGCTTCTTGCGCCGATTTGCCTGCTAATTGGGAGAAGGGCTCGTCGCCTAATTTTTGCCATCCGTTCATATCGAATGTCAAGGCAAGAATTCTGAAAAATTGAAATCGATATCATCCCAATGCACCAGCGTCGGGCGGTGAGGAATTTCTTAAATCTTCAATACTCAAAAAAGTTTCTTTACCGCCCGCGGCCGGGTGCGTGCAACAAATCAATACTTGAGAGTTTTGCAAGAGCCTATTATCAATTCTCGAATAAATGCTGGCTTTTTAGACGGAATTTCGGCAATAGACGAATTGAAAATCGAGTTGTGACGATTAGCTTATGGTGCAAGTTTTTTCACTGGATGAGTATGCAATTTGATGCCAGAAATAGCTGAATAGCTGAAGGCTGTTCATTTCAGCAGTCAAAAAATAAAGGCTTAGCAGTGATATAAATTGTTGCGAGGTGGCATTATTGTTGCAATGTTTAAATAAAAGTAAGGTCACAAATGGGGAGGGATAAAAACCATTTGTGACCTAATTGGAGGTTTTGATGCACGAAATTTATGGGGTTGGAATTGCCGTTCCAACGAAAGGAATTTTTTCGTGCATTCCTTCCTACGCCAACATTCCATATTAAGTTTCCAGAAAAATTTTAAATTTTTTTGACAGCGAAGCGAGCATGATAGAATTCTGTCGATCGCCATTCTGAGCTAATGTCCTCAAAGCGAGAGCAGGGCGTGATCTCGGAATGCGATATTATTTCTTATTGAGAGCGAACAGACGCCGCTGGTGAATGAGAAGGGACATTCGCATCAGGTTGGAGACATCTCATCATCAACCAATTCAGCGAGGAAACCAATACCTAAATTTCAAATTGAATCAGACTCGCCAGTCTGATAACCCTTTAACCAAATCTGGGAGGTGTTAAATTGAGAGTTACAAGAGCACTTTTGGGTATTGCTCCTGGAGCATTGTTGATTGCCTTGCTGCTATGGAGCGTGACGTTCGGTGGAACTACTGGCAAGTTGGCGGGATTCGTAAAAGATGCTGAGACGGGCTCACCATTGCCAGGAGTGAACGTCGTTCTACAGGGGACAACCATGGGCGCGGCCTCTGGCATGGATGGTTACTTTTTTATCATCAACATCCCGCCAGGGAGATATACGATCAAGGCGAGCATGATCGGCTATCAGCCTCAGGTTGTAGATGTGACCATTCGGGTGGATTTGACTACGAAAGTTAATTTTGAACTAAAGCCGACTGTAATGGACTTAGGGCAGACCGTGACTGTGACGGCGGAGCGGCCACTGATCGAGCCAGAGGTGACCAGTAAACGGGCCACGGTGACGGCGGAGATGATTCAGAATATGCCAGTCAGAACCGCGCAAGATATCATGACCATGCAATCCGGAGTGATAATGATGGATGAAGGTCAAAAGATCCCCGGGTTTGAGACGCGGGGCATCGATCAGGTTCATGTGCGCGGTGGTCGTAGTGGCGAAATCGCCTACATGGTCGATGGCATGTACGTGGAGGATGCGATTTATGCTGGCATGGGCACCAGTGTGAACCGCGTCGCCATCCAAGAACTGACCACTATCATCGGCGCGTTTGATGCCGAATACGGCGAAGCCCAGTCCGCGGTGGTGAACATCGTCACGAAAGAGGGTGGCACCAAGTTCGATATTTATTCGGAGTTCAACACCAGCAAAATTTCTGGCCTCTGGTCAAAAGCAGATGATGTGCGCGATGCCCATCAGGCCATCGGCTCGATCTCTGGTCCTGTGCCGTTCATCAAAGGCATGACGTTCTTTATCTCTGGCGAGCAAAGCTATCGCCGACCTTATTACTATAAGTTCGATAATCACATCTACGATACCACACCACTCAACGACATTCTCGATAAGCCAGATGATCCGCGATATCAGAAGATCCTCCAGCAGATCAAGGACGGGATCATCACCGAGGTGAAAAACATCAATCAATTGCGCAACAATGAGAGCTATTATTATGTTGGCGATGTGCTTCGGGAATGGCATACTGGGGCGTGGCGCAAAGCCTGGCGCTATCGAGCAGATTGGGATGGTGATGGCCATGCTGAGCCGATAGCCTGGGATGATGTGGCTGGTTGGCGCAGCTTTGGTTTTAACAAGTATTGGGATTTCACCTCGAAGTTGAGTTGGCGCATCTCGCCCAATATCAAATTGATGATCCCGATCCGGTTCAATCAGCGCATCCAAAAAAGCTGGGCAAGTGCCTGGACTTTTGCTATGGAAGGGCGTAATGTTTTAGATGATAGAACCGATCAACAGACTTTGATTTTCACTCATCAAATCACCCCTAAATTATTTTATGAACTGCGCGCCTCGCGATTCTTCAAAGGCCGATCCTATTTGGTCCATGGGATCGATCATCATCGACTTACCCCAGGCCATGCCGATGAGTTCTCCGAAGCCTATCGGTTTTTCTATAATGATCCAACCATCTCAGTGGATTTCGGGCCACAAGAATATCCTACTGGCATCTATTCAAATGGATTCTATGTGCCGATGCGATTCCTTCGCTATGACACCTTAAGCGACGGGCGAATCCGGCATGTATATGATGGATCGGCAGAGCAATACTGGAATTTCAATTTTCAGCAATCGCTGCAATTCAAGGGGGATGTGACCTGGCAGGCCCATCGCGCGCATCAATTCAAGATCGGACTCGAATATAAAACCTTTGGTTGGAAGGACAAATTATTCGGCAAAGATGTGGGCGGCATTCGTTTCCTGGAGTACCAATACCCATATTTGTCGCGGGGGTATCCCTCCTTTTACCATCTGAAACCTGAGGAATTTGCTGCTTACATCCAGGACAAAATGGATTTCAAAAACTTTATCGTGAACATCGGCTATCGATTGGACTATGCCAATTCCAAAGGCCGTGCTTGGAGGGATTGGTCGGATCCTAAATCCGGGGTCGTAACTGGTAAAAAGAAATTTCAATTTAGTCCCCGAATCGGTGTCGGCCATCCCATTACCGATCGGGCCACATTCCATTTCAATTATGGCCATTTCTTCCAGGTGCCAGATTATCGCGACCTGTACACCAACCAGCATCTCGATCTGAACGCACCGCAGCCGTTCTTTGGATGGGCCAATATGGATGCGCAACGAACTATCTCCTATGAAGCAGGGGTGGATTATCAGATCAGCGATTTTTGGGCGGTGCGCGTGGCTGCATGGGCCAAAGAGAACAACGGCAATGCCGGCAGCTTCCGTATTTCCGGCTTCGATCCCGACAGCCTTGGCGGCTATACCTATGGCATCATCACCAATAACGACTTCGGCAGCTCACGGGGGATCGATTTAACGATTGAAAAAAGCTTGAGCGACAATTATTTCGGAAAAATCGAATACACGTATTCGGTCTCTAAAATGAACCAGTTCTACTCCTGGTCCGGTTATTGGGACGGTGTGACTGCCGAAACCGTGGCCAAAAAAGAATACCTCTCTCCCGTTGATGCCCCGCATCAATTGACCGGATTTTTTGGGATTCAATTTCTCAAAGGTGGCGGGCCAAATTTGTGGGGATTTAAACCGCTGCAAAACTTTGTCATGCAATATATTCTCAGGTTGCGCAGTGGCTACCCATATACCCCCACAATTGGCGGCCAAGCGTTGGAACCCAACACGGCGCGCCGGCCCATGGTCTATACCGTGGATGCGATTTTCCGCAAAGATTTCACCATGTTCAATCAGATTCGGGCTGGTGTCAGGATCGAGGTTCATAACTTATTTGATCGTAAAAATGTGCTGCAAGTTTATTCGGAAACCGGTAGCCCCACCGATCCAAACCCTGGCTACAGCAAAACCAATTACAGTACGAACTGGGATAATCCATGGTTCTGGATGCCAGGGCGGAGCATTGATGTTGGATTGGTGATTGAAATGTAAAATACAGATCGCTGACCAATCTGAAAGAGCATATTTTCACCGATTGTCAATAAGATCATTTGAGCAGCGATTCATAATGATCTGTCAAATTACTGGTTCATGGAATTGAATCAAGCGGAGGAAAAATTGATGAAAAGATCGATAAGCTACGGCATGGTCCTTTTGCTGATATGGATCCTCAGCATTGTGACTGTTTTTGCCGCAGACGTGAAAAAAGAAAAATCACTCAATAAGCCAGCCCATACGATCGATTTGGCGGTTGGTTTGTTGGATGCTGGGAAAGTGCAACATGCGGTTTTTAATGATGGCTGGTTATCCACCTGGAACTATCGGACCAAGGTCCCAGCGGTTTTCTATAAAGGGTGGTCTTATATCCCAGATTTAACGATGATGATCGGTGTGCCAGAAGACCCTGCCTGGACACCCTATACGAAGGATTTAAAAACCGGCTTACCAAAATTGAAGGGCCCATCCGTCTCTGAGAAGTTTGCTGCAAATGATTGGGGGCCGAAGGCAGGTTCCTACGGGAAAACCCATTCTGGGGACATGACCTTTGGGCAGGTATTAGCTGGAACCTCGTTGGACAATTATCCATTGATGGCCACCAGTACCTACCCATTGAGCTGGCCTAAAAACGAAGAAGGATATCGAGTCTGGCCGGGCATGTGGGCGGTCGATCCCAATACCGGCAAAATCGCCTGGGACTCGGTGGCAGCAAGCCAATTCGATTTCACCAATCCCACCCGTCCCTGGAAATATTGTCCAACCTCTCGGGATACTGTCCTTGTGGGCAAATTTTTCTCCGATAAAGAGATTTTCTTCAGCATGACCGACTATGATTTGACGAATCTTGGCCAGGTGTACGCTGAAAGCGATGGCGATACCACGCAGGGATATAAGCTGGGGTTACAGCTGGATGTCTCCGCCCTTTCTTACGGCCGCTCTTACGCAGAAGATATCATCTTTTTCCCCATGAAAATCATTAATAATAGCCCCTACAATTACCATGATGTTTACGTGGGATTTTACAACGATACCGACGTCCCAGAATACAATTTGAGCGGAACCTTGAACGACCGAATGGACTGGATGACATTCATCACCAGCGAGTACGATGCGGAAAAGGATACCACTTATCATTACAACATGGCATATATTTATGACTGGAGATATGGTGGTGGCGAACCGTTTCCTGGTCCTGAATACAAGGTCATTCCTGCGCTGAAGATTTTGGAGACGCCACCTTCTCCGCGGGACATTGACTTGGATGGGGATGGAGTGATCGATATATTTAAGGGTGAGCAGCTTGGTATTACAGGCTGGCATTGGTTCGAGTGGGAACAGCGGCCTGGGCAAGTGGACAACACTCGCTTGGAATTGATCACCTATAAGATTTTAGCTGGGGATAACACCGACATTTTGCCAGAGGAAGATAATGCCTACTTCTGGCCTGCCCCTGATGGCAAGCTGAACCCCCACTTCGATTCCCCGGCCGGAATCCGAGAGATGTTTCCAACTGGTACCGACTGCGTATTCATCATGAGTTCAGGCCCTTTTGATCTGGCTGCTGGCGACACTACCGTGTTCTCGTTCGCATTGGTAATGGGGGATGATACTTCGGATGTGAAGTTCAATGCCAGAAATGCCCAGTTCATGTACGAATTAAATTACCAGGGCGCTGACCCACCACCGACACCCACGGTCTGGGCCGTCCCTGGCGACGGGCAGGTCACGCTCTACTGGGATGATAAGGCGGAGCAGGCGGTTGATCTGATGACCAAATATCGCGATTTTGAAGGATATCGAATTTACCGTACCACCTCGGACCCTGTTAACAACCAATGGGGAGATAAAATTTATGACGGTTATGGTCAGGAAGTTGGTTTTGTCCCGATTGCCCAATTCGATCTCGTCAACAACATCTCCGGGCTCGATCCACAACACCCCCATCTGAACCTTGGTAACAATACTGGTCTCGTCCATATGTATGTCGATAAAAACCTCACCAATGGCAAGACCTATTGGTATTCAGTCACGGCTTATGATCGGGGTGTTCGGGAAGACCCAGAGTTGAACCCCGATGGATGGGCTCCATTGAACTCACTCGAGTGCTCGAAGGGAATCAACCCATCTGCCTCATCCAATTTGGTCATGGTTGTTCCAGGCAAAACGCCAAGTAACTTTGTGCCATCGGATATCCATGTCGAGCCGCTGGAGGGGAGCTACGCTAAACATACCTTCACCGTTAAAATCATCGATCAATTCGCCATCACTGGTCACGATTATTTGATCACCTTTGATCAAACAACGTCGCCGGGCAGAACGCTATTCAATTTGTTCGATGAACAAGCCAATAAATATATTATCGAGAAATCTCCCAATATCAATGGAGAAGTCTCCCCCATTTTTGATGGGATGACCTTGGCCATTAAGCAGAATTTTAGCGCTGTGGTATTTGATCCCGATTCAATTGAATGGTTCCATAACACACCAGGAACTCCATCTGTTGGCAATTGGATTTTCTCGGGCGGGATCTCGACGAAAGAGCCATTCGATTGGGAGATTCGGTTCACCGAAGAGCCTGACACCGCTTTCTTCCCAACAACCTATATTGTCCCGTTCGAAATTTGGAACTTGACATTGAATAAGAAGGCGAGATTTGCGCATTATCCGCCGCCCAATCCGGCTGACACGACGCAGGAGATGCGCAACACCTGGACCAGCGGAGATGAGCTCAAGGTTCAGGAGGTTGTTGGTGGAAAGAGTGTATTCACTTTTACATTTAAATTAACCGCCCCACCGCCAAGAATCGATACAAGCATCGTTGGCGGCAACATTGTCATCACCAAAGTTGACACCAGCCGACGACCAGTTGCGGGGGA
The DNA here is from genome assembly GCA_034506395.1 of candidate division KSB1 bacterium. Lineage (NCBI taxonomy): Bacteria > Pseudomonadati > Candidatus Zhuqueibacterota bacterium. The sequence goes on from JAPDPQ010000014.1 coordinate 44,164, forward strand.
TGTGCTACGCCTGATCACGGGCAAGCCGTTCAAAGAGGGGCGAGATCGGTTCCGAATTAAAACGGCTAAATACACCACCCGAGAAGCCGTGAAGAGCGATCTTGAAAACGTCAAGGTGGTGCCGAATCCCTATTTCCTCGCAGCAGAGTGGGAGTTCGATCGTAACCACCGTAAACTTGCATTTATTAATTTGCCCGCCGTGTGCGACATCCATATTTACACGTTGAGTGGGGAACGGGTGATTACGCTGCACCATGATCATCCAACCGACGGCTGGGAATGGTGGAATCTCCTATCGTTCAATCAACAGGAGATCGCCTACGGCTGTTATCTCTATGTGGTGGAGACGCCCAACGGTCTTAAGAAAATGGGCAAGTTCGTGGTGTTGCGATAATTGCATAGTTCGGATTAATTCAGCCCGAAACGAGAGCAATTTTCAAATAAGGAGAAATGGCAAATGAAAAGAATATTAAATGTTGTTTTGATCATAATAATTATGAGCACCAGCACTGTGAACGCCCAGGATATTAGCCGGGTGGGTACTGCTGCGGCGCAATTTCTCAAGCTCGGCGTGGGCGCACAAGCAGCCGGCTTAGGTGAGGCTGCTGTGACCATCCCAGGACAGGTATTTGGGCTCTATTGGAACCCGGGAAGTATCGCCTCAGTCGATCGCACCTCCTTGGCTGTCTCGCGCAACAATCTCTATGCAGATTTGGCTTATAGTTTCGTCGGATTTGTCCAACCAATCGGCGGCAGCAGCGCTATCGGGATTAGCGCCGTCTTCCTCGATTCCGATGACATAGAGATCACAACCCTTTCTCAGCCTGAAGGAACCGGTACGAATTTCTCTTGGGAAGCGTACGCCATTGGGATTACTTATAGCCGGTTTGTGACTGATCGCCTTAGCCTGGGCGGCACGATCAAATATATTCGAGAAGGAGCCTACCAGCTCTATGCCCAAAACTTAGCTTTAGACCTCGGATCGTTGCTCAATACAGGTGTACTGGGGTTAAAGCTGGGCATGTGCCTCAGCAATTTCGGAGGAGAAATGAGCCTGACAGGTCCCAAACTGCTGGTCACCCATAAACGATGGCCGAATAACCCCGGTGCAGTCACCGCGGATGCGAACCTCAAAACTGAAAAATATCCGATGCCCCTCACATTTCGCATCGGCCTCTCAACCCAATTGGTGGGAACGGAAGGGCAACTGGCGACCAGCAACAGCAATACGATCACTATCAGCGCTGATGCTTACGACCCGAATGACGCCTTGATGCGCTCCAATTTTGGCCTTGAATACGTGTGGAATAACATTCTATCCCTCCGTGCCGGGTATCGAGGCCTATCGGTGGAAAAGGACAAATATGAGAGCTATCATACAGCTAGTTTCGCCTTTGGGGGCGGGCTGAAATATGATTTCGGCTTTGCCAGGATCGCGCTAGATTATGCGTATACTGATTTCAAGATCCTCGGAACTGGACAAATGGTCTCCATGGTCGTGTCCTTCTGAGTGAAATTTGTCATCCAACAATGTTTTTTGATTTCGAGCATCGCTGCTAAATTATAACAAGCTCAAAAAGCAATTTTAAAAGCATCGATCGATCAATTTGATCATCGGTGCTTTTTTATTATATGAGCAAAGCTGTTATTCTAATGAATAGAAGTGGAAAACTTGAGGTCACTGCCAGCTAGCTATCCTGCTGGAAATTGGACAAAATTTGCTCAAGGCCTCCTTGTCCAGCAGATGCTCATTGGAGTTGAGCAAAGCAATGGATGACTGTTTTATAACATTCTGAAGCAGAAAACGCCTAAGAATCCCCCATTCAACGCAAATAGTCTCGGTTAATCACAAGATTCATCATTACCCGACCAGCGGCTGGTGAAACGATCAATAAATATGACCGCCAATCCTCATGTTCGCATTTCAGTGCCGATACAAGAGAATTAATTCTTTCACGAATCTCCACGTCAACAGGGGTCAGTCCACCACCATCTTACCGTCACTCTAATGTATTGGAGTTTTAAAAATGTGTAGCAAGCTGAGCTGCAAGGAGTGGATACAGAAAGAACGCATGAATAGAGCCATGGGAATTGATTTTTTTAAGGAAGATGATTAGAGGGGTATGGGAAGAGAACGGTCATTATGGGTTATTTGAAATGGATCAAGCAGCCGATCCGAATACGACGCCCATATTCGTACAAGTAGCTATCGAGACCTAACATCCAGAAGTTATCATCGGTCAAGTAATAAGGGTTAATCCATTGACTTGGTTGGCGATTATCCAAAAGGTTTAAAATCTCTGCGTAAGGCGTTACATCAGCTTTAAGCAATTTGAAAGAGCGACTAATCCGCCAGTCGATGTAATTTCGCCACGGTCCTCTTTCTGTTACCTCGAGATCATTGTTTAGCGTGGGGACTGGACTGTTGATGCGAGCCAGTAAATTTAACAAAATTTTTTGAGGAGCTAAATATGAGAGATTGAGGAGCAACTTGTGCCGCTGATCCCAGGCTAATGGCAAAGAACCAGTCGTCTGAGTAGAGAAATGGCTTTGGTCCATGCGATAGAAGTTTTGTAGCGGAAAAGAGCCTGTACCAGTTGCCCGGGTTGTGGTATAGCTGATCTTGCCTGAGAAATTGCTATTTCCTGGTCGCTTTTCAATAAAAATTTCGAATCCCCGCACCATTGCTTGATCCAGGTTTTCAAACCGAACATAGCTCGTAACCTGGTCCTGCCCGGCATGATAATTTGCCGAATTGACCAAATTTCTCACCCGCTTGATGAATGCAGTCGTGCCTACAATAGATCTGGCAGCAATTGCTTTTTGGTAGCTGAGTTCTAAAGCTTCGGTCTTCTCAGGCCCTAGTTGCGGATTCCCCACTAATGGATGTTCCCGATCCAATCTCTGTTTTGAATTGAAATAATAATAGTAGAGTGGCGGAATTTGGAAATACCACCCATAATTAACATAAAAGCGATCATCTTTAAAAAGAAAAGGCAAGGACAGCTCAAAACGTGGACTCAACTGGAACTGTGACCGAGCTTGCTGAGCTGCTAATCTCAAAGTATCGGCATTAGCTAGGACTGATTGTTCTGGGAAGACGACTCGCGGATTGAAATAATCGGATCGCAGCCCCAGATTGATTACAACATTACCAACTTCAAATCGGTTTTGGGTGTAGAATGCAACCGTGAATGGCTGAACCATTAATTGATTGCTGGTTATCGATTGGTACCTCGGTCCCCAATTTGACAGGGCAAAGGGATTCAGCGCCAGGTCGGTCATATAAATGCGATATAAGTTCAAATCGATACCGAATTGGATTAGATCCGAAGGTCGGAACTGGTGAAAATAGGCGGCTTTTAAAAAATAGACACGCTCGTTGATTAAATTATTCCAATTCCAGAATGTTGCACTTGGCCCTGACTGAATTCCCTCGCCGGCCGAATTCATCGTGCTATGATTTTCAAATTGCCTAATGTAAATATCGCGACCAATGTTTAAAGTATAAAATGACCGTGGGTTGAGGGTATGGATCACTGTGAGATGGAGCCTTCGCCCTGACTTGTCATTGATGCTCGTCTGGTCAAACGTTTCAGTTCCAACGGAAATGGAATTTGTTTGAGAACTACGCCAATTCGAAGAAATATGTTGAATATTGATTTTGATTTTTTGCCAGAGGCGAAAAGATAATTTTGATGTATAATGAAAATTTTTCTCGGGAGGCAAAATGGTTGACGCATAGTGAAAATTATTTGATGGATGGAGCTGGTCAAAATTGGCACATCCAGAGATATAGTAATTCATATCGTACATTGGACCGCCGAAGCTGAGCAGAAGTGGACCGCCGATGCTCATCTCGAGGCGTCGTAGATTATCGTTTTCAACTTTGGCGCCAAAATTATCGGTAAAGATCTTGAAAAAGCCCTCAGTTCTGTCCTTGCCCTCTCGAGTGGAAAGGTTCACGATGCCCGAGAGCACATCCCCATAAGCTGCGTTGAATCCTCCTGAATAGATGTTCATCTCCGAAACGGCACTCAAAGGAACTAAGGTGCCAATTTCTCGGAATAGCGGATCCTGAACCGATTGTCCGTCTAGCAAATAGGCTGTATGGTATTTTCGTCCCCCTCGAATATGTCCATTGATCGAACTGATTTGAGTCTTGAGCGCTTGAAAAAATTGATCTATCGGCAGGCTTTTATTCAATTCGACAAATCCCAAAGTATGACTGAGCGATGGCGAATTTTTGCCGATTAACGGTTGCTCAGCTACAACTTCGATCTCTGGCCCTTCGATGGCTTCGGAGACCATCTCGAAATTGATTTCCTGGAACATATCAGCGCGGATAACGACGTTGCGCATGACTAAGCTGGCATAGCCGAGCATTTTAGCGCGAATGTCATAAATTCCTGGTGGAATATTGCTGATCGAATAAAAGCCGTATTTGTCGGTGATCGTCCACAGCTTGGTATCGAGAATAATGACCTCGGCGCCAGGCAAACCCTGCCGAGTATCTTTATCGAGCAATTGTCCTGAAATTGAACCAGTAATGCCCGCGAAGCTGGCTTGGGCTATCAAAAATAATAGCAGCCAGACCATGATAAAAACATATCTCATCGCGAAATACCAAGTTGGGTGTGATACATTGCAAATCTGAAAAATTTAATTATATAAAGAAATTGCAAAATACATGCCACAGGGGAGAACCTCAGCTAATATATAGAGACTCCTGGCAAATTTTACCGATGATCATGCCTATTGATTTAATTGTTGTTATCTCTTTAGCAAGCCTCAGGTGGATCGATCGTTGTTAGCTTTTCTGAGAGATAAACACTTTCGATTGACCCGATGCAGGATGATATGCAATAATTTACCAAGCGAACGGTAAATTCTTGCATAGATGCAAATGTTTGGTTGCAAGAATCAGGATTGAATTAAATTCTGGAGGATGACTTTTTCAAAAACGAGCCATATTAACCAAAACATGGAAAATGTGCTACATTAGGGTCAGATGCACGAAAATAATTGGATTCATAACCTAATGCTGGCGCGCTTCGCTTGTGCAGAAGTGAGAAATGTTGATCATTCTTATCCTCGGTTAAACACATTTCAATAGAGATGGAACACCTATAACGTAATGAAGTTTAATGCACAGCGAAATCGATGAATGGATGCTTAATTGTGTACAAATGCTTTATAGGATAAGCTGAGCCATGCCAACAGTTCAAACACAAAAAACAGGGGATGCTTTGAACAATCATAGCGATGAAGCGCTTAATTATCTTTCGAGTTTAACCCGCGTAGGCTGGAAATTAGGATTGAACAAGATTCGAACAATGCTTAGTGAGTTGCACAATCCTCACGAAAAATATTTTACAATTCATATCGCGGGGACGAATGGCAAAGGTTCTACCTCGGCTATGCTGGAATCGATGTTGAGAGCTGCTGGTTATCGGACCGGGCTCTACACGTCGCCACACTTGGTCTATGTTGGAGAACGAATTCGCTGCGATGGTAAAGCCATTAGCCGCGAGGAACTGATCAGCTACATTACGCAGTTGCGACCTTTAATTCAGAAGTATAAATGCACCTTTTTTGAGGCAGTTACAGCGATCGCGTTTCTTTATTTTGCAGAACGAGCTGTGGATGTCGCTGTGATCGAGGTGGGATTGGGTGGCCGTCTGGACGCTACCAATGTGATCCATCCATTACTCAGCATTATCACTGGAATTGAAATTGACCATACCAAGCAATTGGGCTCTGACCGCACAAGCATTGCTTTCGAAAAAGCAGGCATTATTAAACCGGGCGTCATATGCCTTACTTATAGCCATTACCCTGAGGTCAATCAAGTTTTTCAAAAAGTATGTAAGGAAAATCATGCTGAACACATTCAGATGGAACGTTTCATTGAAGTGAAAAATGTCGAATTGACCGAACGACTGACAACAATAAATCTAGGAGTGAATGGCTGTTTTTTTCCGCAGTTGAAATTATCGCTGGTTGGGGCGCATCAAATTCAAAATGCTGGTCTGGCTGTGGCCGCGGCGACGATTTTGAATAAGCGATTTTTTCCCATTAAAAATGAGGATATTTATCATGGCCTAATCGATGTCCAATGGCCAGGACGATTACAAACGATTTCTCAAAGACCCAAAATCGTTTTGGATGTTGGTCACAACCCTGATGGGATATTGCATGCAGCGAAAGCCATTCAGGGGATATTCAAATTTGAGCGTTTGATCGTATTGTTTGGGGTGTGTCGAGATAAAGATTATCCTGCAATGGTTGCAACTCTAGCGCCCATGGCCGATCTGTTTATTGCTACCAAGGCAGATTCCACCCGAGCGTTATCTCCGAGAAGCATTGCGGCGGTTGCATCGAGGTATTCCGATAGGATTTATCAATGTCCTACAAGCAAACAGGCGATTATGTATGCATTGCAATTGGCGCAGCCCAATGATCTAATCCTTTGCATTGGTTCGCACTATTTAGTCGGTGAGATCATTAGTTATTTCAATCAATCGATGCAATAATTTTTCGGGAGGCCATAATAAAATTGCTTGACTTTTAGTCGAAAATTTTATAAATTGTCGTTGAAAACTCGCCTAAAAGATTTGATTAATATACTTGTCATGTGACTTCACATTTCCTTCGGTGGCATTATCCTTGAAAGAAACGGTAGAATTGATTAAGCTCGGAAAAAAGGTTCTAAGACATGAGACACACTTTGTAGGCACGATGGTGGGATCGTGTTCTATGGCGACCAGGTCGGGTTGATTGGCATTTTGTCTTTATAAGAACGACTGTTTTTTTGAATGGCAATAAAAGAAGATGAATTGACCTCCTCGGAGTAGTTATGGCGAGCGTAAAACTTGAGCATGTAACGAAAATCTTCGATAAAAATGTGATTGCTGCAAAGGATGTTAATATCGAGATAGCGGATAAGGAGTTCATGGTATTGGTGGGCCCTTCAGGATGCGGGAAATCCACCACATTGCGCATGATTGCTGGATTGGAAGATATCACATCAGGAAATATTTATATTGGGGATCGGTTGGTCAACCACGTGCCGCCGAAAGATCGCGATATTGCGATGGTGTTTCAAAATTATGCGCTTTATCCCCATATGACTGTTTATGAAAATATGGCATTTGGTCTGAAACTGAGGAAATATCCGAAAAAAGAGATCGACCAGCGAGTGAATGAGGCAGCCGAGATTTTAGAGATCAAAGATCTGCTGAATAGAAAACCAAAGGCGCTTTCTGGAGGGCAGCGACAGCGGGTGGCTGTCGGACGAGCGATTGTTCGCAAGCCCAAAGTATTCTTATTTGATGAACCGCTCTCTAATCTCGATGCTAAACTTCGCGTTCAAATGCGCACCGAAATATCAAAGTTGCACAATCGTCTGGAGACGACCATGATTTATGTCACCCATGATCAGATGGAGGCTATGACCATGGGAGACCGGATTGTGGTCATGAAAGATGGTATGGTCCAACAAATCGATACCCCGCTCAATTTGTATCATCGGCCGATCAATAAATTTGTAGCAGGTTTTATCGGAAGCCCATCGATGAATTTTATGACCGGAGTGATTCGTAATCAAAACGGTCTGATATTTGATGAGGGGCGACTCCAGCTTTCTATCCCAACGAAATTCCAGCCAAAGTTGCAGCCCTACGAGGGGCGGTCGATCATCTTTGGAATTCGGCCTGAAAATATCTCCTTACCAGGCTTTGCCCCCAATTCGGCAACTACGGTCAAGGCTACAAGTTTGCTGGAAGTTGTCGAACCGATGGGAAACGAAATCTTTTTATACTTTCATTCAGGTAAACATCAATTTGTCGCTCGAGTCACTGCCACAGAAACCCCTGCTGTAGGAAAAGAGATTGAAATCATATTTAATATGGAAAACGCTCATTTTTTTGATCCGGATACTGAACAACATCTGTAAAATATTGCTTCAATCTCCAGATCGCGTAATGACAATTCAATTGTGCAAAGAAAACTGTATTGATGAAGCCACTCACAACTTCAATAGCAGCCGCGGTGACCAAAACCACATGCTAAATTCCAATTCAAAACCGATAATCGACGGAATTGACTAATTGCATCACTAAAATAAATCTCTTAAATAAACCACAGAAGAAAAATAAATCATTTTCAGCTTAACATTAAAAAAAGGATGATAACATGGATATTGCTGAATTAAAAGCATTGAAAATTTCTGAACTGACAAAAGTAGCTCAGGAGCTGAATATCTCAGGAGCATCTGGGTTAAAGAAACAAGAGTTGATATTCAAAATCCTTGAAGAGCAGACCAAGCAGGAGGGATTGATATTTGCGGAGGGCGTATTGGAAATTTTGCCCGATGGCTATGGGTTTCTGCGCTCCCCAGATTATAATTACCTTCCTGGTCCTGACGACATTTATGTCTCTCCCTCGCAAATCAAGCGCTTCGGGTTGCGCACGGGTGATACTGTTTCTGGTCAAATCCGACCACCAAAGGAGAACGAACGCTTTTTCGCATTGCTCAAGGTCGAGGCCGTCAATTATGAAAACCCCGAAGAGGCGAAGAGCAAAATTCTATTCGATAATCTTACGCCGCTTTATCCCATGGAACGGATCCAATTGGAATTCGATCCAAATAATTATTCCACGCGCATTATGGATTTACTAACACCAATCGGCAAGGGACAACGCGGTTTGATCGTGGCGCAGCCAAAAACCGGAAAAACAATGTTGCTCCAATCGATCGCCAATGCAATTACGGCCAATCATCCAGAAATTAAGCTCATTGTGCTACTGATTGATGAGCGACCTGAAGAGGTGACCGATATGGAGCGCTCGGTGAAGGCTGAGGTTATCAGCTCAACGTTCGATGAGCCAGCCGAGCGGCACACGCAAGTGGCAGAAATGGTGCTAGAAAAGGCCAAACGGCTGGTTGAATACAAACACGATGTGGTGATATTGCTCGACAGCATTACGCGACTGGCCCGGGCCTATAATACCGTTGTCCCGCACAGCGGCAAAATTTTATCTGGTGGTGTTGATGCCAATGCACTCCATAAACCGAAGCGGTTCTTCGGCGCAGCTCGAAATGTCGAGGAAGGTGGCAGCCTTACTATTATTGCAACTGCTTTGATCGATACCGGAAGCCGCATGGATGAAGTGATCTTCGAGGAATTCAAAGGTACTGGCAATATGGAGTTGGTGCTGGACCGAAACCTTTCCGATCGACGCATTTTCCCGGCCATTGATATCAATAAATCAGGGACAAGAAAAGAGGAGCTGTTGCTTTCCAAGATGGAGCTGAATCGCGTCTGGATTTTGCGTAAATTATTGAGCGACTTCACGCCGATCGAGGCAATTGAGTTTCTCCTTGAGAAAATGCGCAGCACAAAATCGAACAAGAAATTCCTGGAATCCATGCATTCCTGATTTTTTGCTTGCATTGAAATGAAAAGTTTCTTATATTTGACCGCTTTTAAGTTATTGAGTTTGCCTACGATTCTGTCCAATTTGTTTTAGCGTTTTCGTGGCGTTAACCAGTTTTTATTGAGGTCAGAATAAAGACAATCTACATTCGACGATTCAAATAATTACATAAGATGAATCAGAAGCGAACTTGTGATAAAATGATCCGATTTTTTGATGAGACATAAATCAATTGATGAAGTTATATTTAATGATGCGGAATGGAGGTAGATTAAGTTGAAGGATAAAATTCATCCAAAATACGTGGTTGGAACCGTGACGTGTGCGTGCGGAAATACGTTTCAGGTTCGTTCAACGATTGGAAATATGAATTTGGAAATATGTTCCAATTGTCATCCCTTTTTCACTGGCAAACAAAAACTGGTCGATTCTACTGGCCGGGTCGAAAAATTTATCAAAAAGTATGGCTTAAAGGATAATTCAAAGACCAATCAAAATTCTTAGCTGCCAGATTGTAAAATTCAGGAACGGAATATGAACATCGATCTGTGGTGGATCTCGTATTCCGTTTTTTATTATCAAAAGAAGATCAGGCTCAAAATTAGGGACATTAGAAATCCGCTTAATTTTGAGCTGCGGATGATAAAAATGAACTTGAATGATGTCATTCGCAGGGCAATTTTTCAATTATCATAAATTCAGCGCAGGCGTCGAGCATTGATTGTCAGCTTGGTTATTTGATAATTAAAATGAGTGGAATTTATCCCTTCGCCGCGAATCTTATTCATTTATTGGCTAATTTATTAACCCAGGAGTTATTCTTGACGAAATCTGAGAAGATGATGGTCGGTGGTCAGGCGATCATCGAAGGGGTGATGATGCGATCTCCAGAGCGCGTTGCCATGGCAGTGCGCCGGCCTGATGGAAAAATTTTATTGAAAAACAGTCCATATCAATCATTGACGCGGCGAAATCAATTTTGGGGTTTGCCAATCGTCCGAGGGGCTGTTGTGCTAATAGAATCGATGGTGCTTGGTATCAAAGCGCTAACTTTTTCAGGCGATGTGGCAGCGTCAGAACCATTGCGAGTTGCAGCTCAAAAAAACAAAAGCGGCATTTCAGCAGCTTGGATGATCATTACCATAGCTGTTTCGCTGACGGCGGGCTTGCTATTGTTTTTTTATCTGCCGCTGATGCTGACGGATTGGTTGGGGGCAAGAAATGGCTTTTGGTTTAATTTAATTGATGGCATTATTCGAGCAGGAATTTTTATAGCGTATCTTCTGCTGATTGCAATGTGGAAAGACGTGCGCCGAATATTTCAGTATCATGGAGCGGAACACAAGACCATCTTTGCTTTTGAGGATGGAAAAGAATTGACAATCGAGAACTCGCGATCCTATGCTTCCCAGCATCCTCGGTGTGGAACCAGTTTTATTTTAATGGTGCTGTTCGTCAGCATCTTGGTGTTTATGTTGTTGGGGCGTCCCGAGACGATTGCCGATCGTTTGATCCGTTTAGCACTTGTACCACTGATCGGCGGCGTCTCGTATGAGCTGGTCAAATTGTCAGACAGGGCAAAGGACCATCGGTTGGTCCAGTTATTTATCCTTCCAGGGCTTTGGCTCCAAAGAATCACTGCGCGCGAGCCAGATGAATCAATGTTAGAAGTTGCGCTGGTTGCGTTGAAAAGTTCGTTAGGGCAGCAACTTGTCGATGGCGCGAACGTGGTGCTATTTGAAGAGCCTAATCCATAGTATGAGAGGGGAAAAAATGTTCGAAAAATTAAAGAGAATCAAAGAGCGATATAACGAGCTGAACGAAATATTGAGCGACCCAAACATTTTTAAAGATCAGAACAAATTTCGGAAATTATCGAAAGAGCGAAGTGAGTTAGAAGAGATCGTGAGAAAATATGATGAATATGAGAAGATCGTTAACCAAATTTCCGAAGCTGAGTCGATTATCGAAAAGGAATCAGATCATGAACTGGTGGAACTGGCTGAGTTAGAGTTAAAGGAACTGCGCGAACAAAGGGAGAAGGTCGAACAAGAGCTGAAAGTGCTATTGATCCCTAAAGATCCAGAAGATGAAAAAAATGCTATTGTCGAAATTCGGGCTGGCACAGGTGGTGACGAGGCATGTCTATTTGCAGGGGATTTGTACCGAATGTACATGAAATATGCGGAGCGCCAGGGTTGGCAGACCGAAGTGCTTTCCTCTCACCCACAGGAGATCGGTGGGTTTAAAGAGATCTCGTTTTCGGTGAGCGGACCGCAAGCTTATGGCAAGTTGAAATTCGAAGGCGGCGTACATCGTGTTCAGCGCGTGCCCATTACTGAGGCGAGCGGCCGAATCCACACTTCGGCTGCATCAGTGGCGGTGCTTCCCGAGGCTGAGGAGGTAGACATTACCATTGACCCAAATGATCTTCGAATCGATGTATTTCGTTCGTCAGGGCCAGGGGGACAAAGCGTCAACACCACCGATTCTGCGGTTCGGATTACCCACATCCCGACTGGAATGGTGGTCACTTGTCAAGATGAAAAGTCGCAACACAAAAATAAAGCCAAGGCGCTAAAAGTGTTACGAGCCCGGCTTTATGAACAAAAGAAGCAAGAGGAGGAGGCGAAGCTGGCAGCCTCACGCCGTTCCATGGTGAGCACGGGTGATCGGAGTGCAAAAATTCGCACGTTCAACTTCCCCCAGAATCGCGTCACCGATCATCGTATCAATTTAACTTTGTATAAGTTGGACAAAATTCTCGAAGGCGAACTTGATGAAATCATTGAGCAGCTTCAAATCGCCGATCGCGCCGAAAAGCTAAATCAATCAGATTTCGATTAATGTAAGAGCAAAAAAGTGCCTTACCGCGTGCTCGAAATTTTAAAACTAAGCGCTGATTATCTGGGAAAAAAAGAAATCGATAATGCCAGATTAAATGCTGAGCTATTGTTGGGCCATCTCCTAAAGCTTAATCGGGTCCAACTTTATTTGAATTTCGAGCGACCTCTAACGCCAGATGAACTCGAGCAATATCGGCAATTGCTCCGGCGTCGTGCGGCTCATGAACCCATTCAATATATTTTAGGGGAGACCGAATTTTTTTCTTTAAAATTTAAGCTTAATCAGTACACTTTAATTCCCAGGCCCGAAACGGAATTACTAGTGGAAAGAGTTATCGAGCTATGTCAGGACCGATACGGCGCTGATAAAACAATTTCGATCTTCGACATTGGCACTGGGTGTGGGAACATCGCGATTGCTTTGGCGAAACATTTGCCGAATTCTCGATTGATAGCGGTTGACATTCAGCCTGAGGCAATAAAAATCGCTGGACAAAATGCACTGGCTCATGAGGTATCGGACAGGATCAGATTTGTTCAGCTCGATATTTTTTCAGATGCTTGGCCGGTAACAGAGCTGTTCGATGTCATCGTCTCAAACCCGCCTTATGTCTCGCGACATGAATTTGATCAACTTCCTAAGGAAGTCAAGGATTTTGAGCCGTACATTGCACTGGATGGTGGAACGGACGGATTGGATTTTTATCGGAGAATTGCCCAAATCGCGCTGTCGCTACTTTCACCTGTTGGATTTATAGCAATAGAAATCGGTGCCCTGCAATTCGAAGCGGTACGCGAATTGTTCGATAGCACTCATATCTTTCGATCGGTGGAATTGGTTCGTGATCTTAATGGTCTGCCAAGGATTGTTATGGCAAAAAAATAAAATCAAGGCTTGAACTGAGGAGGTAACTGTGATCAATCCAAATATCTTCCGAGAATACGACATTCGAGGGATTGCTGAAACTGAACTAACGGATGAGGTGATAGAACTTATCGGTCGTGCGTTCGGCACGTTTATGGGGCGCAAAGGACGAAAAATATTCATGGTCGGTAGAGATGTTCGTCTCTCTTCAGAACGCATCAAAAACGCGTTGATTCGAGGCATTACCGCAACAGGCGGCAATGTGATCGATATCGGAGAAGTGCCCACACCAGTGCTATATTTTTCGATCGTTCATGCCAAAGCTGACGGCGGGGTAATGGTGACAGGAAGTCACAATCCGATTGAATTTAATGGTCTCAAAATGTCCGATGGCATCGCTTCGATTTATGGTCAAGATATTCAAAAGTTGAGAGTGATCATCGAACAGCATGACTTCCTGACTGGCTCCGGTCAGGTAGAACAGAGAGATTTTTTGCCGGATTATATTGCGACGATCAAATCCAAAATAAAAATAGGTCGCAAGTTAAAAGTGGTAATTGATGCGGGGAATGGAACTGCTGGACCTGTGGCACCCCAAATCTGGCGGGATCTCGGTTGTGAAGCGATTTGTCTTTATTGTGAACCCGATGGTCGTTTCCCCAACCATCTACCCGATCCAACGGTACCCAAATATGTCAAAACATTACAACAACAAGTTATCACCGAGGGCGCGGATCTTGGAATCGGTTATGACGGGGACGCGGACCGCATCGGAGCCATCGATGAGAAAGGCAGAATGATTTTTGCCGACCGATTGATCGCATTGTTTAGCCGTGATGTACTCCGTCGAAACCCCGGAGCGAAGATTGTTTTCGATGTAAAATGCTCCCAAGCGCTTCCTGAATATATCAGTCGCTATGGCGGCCAACCTTTGATGTGGAAAACCGGTCATGCCCTGCTCAAGGCCAAGATGAAAGCAGAACATGCCCCGTTCGCCGGAGAGATGTCCGGCCATCTCTTTTTTGCGGACGATTATTTCGGCTTTGATGATGCAATTTATGCCTCCGGAAGATTGCTCCAGATACTCAGCCATTCCAAACAAAAGTTGTCTGAAATGATTGACGAAATCCCCTATTTTGTTAGTACCCCAGAAATCAGGGTGGAATGCTCGGACGATGCCAAATTCGATGTCGTTGCCGACCTCGCTCGCAGTTTTAAAAGCCAATATGAGACGATTGATATCGATGGTGCAAGAGTGCTATTTGGTGATGGCTGGGGGTTGGTAAGAGCATCAAATACTCAACCAGTGCTAGTGCTCCGATTTGAGGCTAAGGACGAGCACCGGCTGTCTCAAATCAAACAAATTTTCAAGCAAAAGTTGAGAGAGTACCCATCAGTGAAATTTGAGGATAGCGAATTTTAGGGTTGAGGAGGTGAAATAGACATGAGAAAAAGAATTGCAAAAAAAATCCTGAAGAACCAAGGACTATTAAGTTACACTGAGCAACAAATCAAAAAGGCGCAAAAAACAATGGCAAAATTTAATCAGCAGAAAGAAGAAAAATCAAGCCAGCCAGTTAATTGATATTTATCATCATTCTTTTCTTCTAGTACTGTGAGCAAGTTAACCAAATAGTGACCACGGAACAAAATCGTCAAGAAAGCCAAATAAGCTCAATTGATGTTTTTATTCCGTGGTCTTTTTTTGAGTGAACAAAATGAAAATCGCCGAATCGATCAACAAAGCTCGACTAAATTTGCTCAACTTCGAAATAGCACTCACCGCTTGATTTCAATTAGCCTGAGCCAAAAAAGATCTTGTCATCGAGGATCAACAATATGAAATTATAAAAAAGTAAGATGGCTAAATTGCATTTCAATCCACTAAGCTTAGAGAGAAAACTGAAGGGCGCGGTTGGAGAAACAATTCAAAAATAAAAAATGGTCTGAAACAATGGTAGATTTAGAGCTCTGATTTTGTAGGCATTATATAGAAAGTATCTTAGTACAAACAAGCCGTCTTTATTTTCTGATTCACATGATATAACAATCCTAACAATCTTTTGGATTGATTCATGATCTTATCAGAATTGACTACGATCGCTTTGTTGTAATCAGCAAATGTTGGTCTTCGAAAGTTTCGATATCGATTTTTCCAATTTCGATTTTGCCGATTTCATCACTCACAAAACTGATATCGCTAGATTCGAGTTTTAATTCAACATTGCTAAAAAGCTTTTCGTCCTTTGCATACAGAAAAAGCGTGGTTTCGTTCGTTTTAGTGGATTGAATTGCCCTGACATATATTTCTTTTTCGCCGAGCGGGATGCAATCGAGATCCTCTATATCGACAGTTGCATCCATTTTTGTGAGTAGCACAATTTCCGCCTGATATTTCAATATCTCCTGATTTTCATCTGCACTATTGGGTTGAAGCAAAATTCCTGCTATAATGACCTTATCTTTTTCGAGATCATGAACCAATTTGAAAGCAACATTTGATATGGGTTTTTTCTTTTCGTGATTTAGAATTGCATAATATTGTGCTAATTCGGAAACCAGCGCGCAGCATTTGGGGCAAATTTCGAGGTGGTTTGCTATTTTTTCTCGATCAGTTCCAGTCAGGAATTGGTTCGAAACATAGGCCTCGAGAAGTTGAACGTCAGGACAACCTTTTTCATTTGTAATTTTCATGATCGATATAAGTAAACCGAATAAATTAAAAAGTGCGAGCAATATCCGCTAACATGGGATTGCCTTGGGCGTTTCATAATAGTAAAATGACAAAATGATGTACAGCCTTAAATTGCAAATCACATACCAGCATGATGTTACTCGCTTTTGAATACCTTGTTTATTTACTACATTTTTATATACAGACAATTGTTCTAATTTACGTAAAATTAGAGTAGCTCTTTTAATTTTTTTCTTAACGACTTTTTAGTAATTTTAACAAGGTATTCAAATATCGATCGTTCTTTTTCCCGATATTCCTGCTGAGTTAGATCTGGAAGGTATCTCTTCAGATAACGAAAGTTAGACTCGGTTTCCTTTCCTTGGGTTAGTTCATTAACAAAATCCACAATAGCCTTGCAATATATTTCAGCTTTCTCAGGAGTGATTTTTTTCTTTCTGAGATATTGCTGATTGATTTTTTGATGAATGATATTTATGATAGTTTCATTGACCTGCTCAATTTCTTTCGATTGAAGATCGCTTAATGGAGAATGCTCATCAATGTCGTTTGATAATTTTTCACGGACATGTTGAAAAGTGACTTCTCGAATGATCGTCGCGACCACATCGATGGCTAAATATGGCTGATAATCAGGAAAACTTTCTACGATATTTAACATTTTTTTGATCATATTTGCTACCGAATCTCCAGGGATATATTTTTCGAGAAACTCCTGGTATAGTAGCTTCTCTGGGATAGAGCATTTCAACAAACGCTGTCCCATAGGAGAAATGGAAGTCTGATTTTCGGGATCGGGATCAGTTTGAAAAGGCGAGTCTTCGGAATTCGACTTAGGAACAAGATAAATAAATTCCCGTCCCATTTCTCGAAAAGAACGAAGATCGGAGCATGTTCGGATTGCAACTTTGATATTTCGGATGATTTTCGCCCCTTCAGGATCACGCTCTCTGAATATCCGAGATAGTTCTTGTTTGGTTTTTTTAACAATGAGTCTTCGGAGCATGCTGGATGCTTCTAATTCGGTAAACGGAGCATTAGACCGGATCTTGGGGATGAAATAGCGTTGTAATTGGATAAATTCCCCCTTTTCATTTCTCATAAATAAACCGGCAATGCAATCGATCGCGACATCGTGAAGCTCGTTCAATCCTTCTGCTTTTTTGGGACGAATATTCTTCCCGATGACCTCTAAGTATTTGAGATAACTGACGGCTATTTTTTGAGAAATGTCGATGAATTCTGTGAGCTCACTGGCAGAATAATTGCAATCACAGATCTTACGAACTAATTGAGCTAGTTTTCCAGATTCCATGCAATCAATAGACTTTTGGTGTTCATATTAAAAAATATGGTCATTGTCCATTGACTGCAAAGATTATACCGCATAATATTAAGAAGTTATAACTATTTAAAAATTTATAGGTATTATTAATAATAGATTTACATTGCAATCAAATAGAAGTAGATTGTCCTGCATGTCTATCCTTGAAACAAATGTTTCACTGTAACACAATCGCAATATATCATAAATAAAAATGGCTGAATGGATCTGCATTCAGCCCTTCTAAGGTATTCAGGTTTCATCAATATGACTATTTTACAATTGGCAAGCCATATTTTTTTGCCTTTCGATATATCGTTGCCCGACCAATCCCCAGTTTTTTGGCAGTTTTCGAAATGTTCCCTTCATTTTCCAATAATGCTTGTCGCAGCGCTTCTTCTTCTAGTTTTTCAATCCAACTGGATAAGGTATTGTCAGATTCGTATAATTTTTTCTCGCCTAAAGATCGAACGGCGGCGGGCAAATCCTTCGGCGTAATCTCATTGTCTGAGGCTAACACCACAGCGCGCTCAATTGCATTCTCCAGCTCGCGAACATTGCCAGGCCAATTATAGGCCATAAGCAACTCTAGCGCATCTGGCGAAATCCCCTCAATTTGCTTATTTTCTTGTTCATTATATTTTTTGAGGAAATGGGCAGCAAGAAGCGGAATATCCTCCTTTCGCTCGCGCAATGGGGGCAATTTGATTGGAAAGACGGAAATTCGATAATATAGATCCTCTCGAAATTCTCCTTTTTTCATAGCTTCTTCTAAGTCTTTATTAGTTGCTGAAATAACGCGGACATCTACCTTGATGAGCTCGGTGCCGCCAACCCGTTCAAATTCTCGCTCTTGCAAAACACGCAGGACCTTTGCTTGAGTCGTTGGCGACATCAGTCCAACTTCATCCAAAAAAATCGTGCCCGTATTCGCTTGTTCAAATTTTCCGATTCTTCTTCCTACTGCTCCCGTAAAAGAACCTTTTTCATGACCAAATAGCTCGCTTTCGAGTAATGATTCTGGTAATGCAGTACAATTCACTGCGACGAATGGTTTATTCGCGCGTGTCTTGCTATGATAGTGGATGGCTCGGGCAATCAATTCCTTTCCAGTCCCACTCTCCCCCTGAATTAGCACAGTCACATTGCTATCAACAACCTTTTCAACGGCCTTGAAAACCTCCTGCATTACGCCGCTTTGACCAATAATATTTTTAAAAGTATATTTCTGTTTCAGTTCACTCTTCAGCTCGTCGACCTCACGTTTTAGTGAGCTGGTCATTAGCGCATTTTTGACTGTGATGAGCAATCGATCACGATCGATCGGCTTGGTAATAAAATCGTAAGCCCCTAATTTCATCGAACGGACGGCGCGCTCGATCGTCCCGTGGCCTGACATCATGACTACTGGAATTCGAGGATCAAATTCCTTAACCCGCTTTAATGTCTCGATCCCGTCGATCCCTGGCATCTGAATATCCATGAGGATCAGATCTGGCAATTGTTCTCTAATATATTTTAAACATGCTTCGCCATTTATCACCGTGGTAACTTCGTATTGTTTTTCCAGTGATAGGATGCTTTTTACCAGCGTGCTGATGCTTTTATCATCATCCACGGCTAAGATGTTATATATTCTTCCTGTCGTCTCTGTCACCTTTCGCTCCTATTCAAATCCTACAATTCATTCTGGACATATAATAACAAAAATAATTCAATTTTTCAAGCTTTTTTTTCATATTAAAAATTCATATTTTCACTAAGGCTTCAGAAAAATGAATTATATCATAAAAAGAAAATAAAATGCTTTTGGGCTGATTGACAAAGATTGCCATTTCAATCGAATAACTCGCGCGTTCTTATTTGCAAGACTTCGGCAGAAAAGGACTTGTCTATTTAAAAATGCCTCATCCAAAATGAGCTCAAAAGAAATTTAAGACTTTTAGCATACTGGTTGTTGATAATCGCTCTAAGCTTTCCTATCGATAGAAGCAATATTCGATGTCATCTCAGACATATAATAATTGAACAAATTTGCTATTTGATGGTGGCGCTGATCTGAAAATATGGTTTAAATTATAGTGATTGAAGGCTAAACGCGTTTCCACTTGCTTTAGAAAATCTGCTAAGTGTCATTGTATCGCTTTGAGTTATCAGCTTCTTTCAAAAAAAGCCAGCGACCTATCTAAAGTCATTTGTGCTTCGGCAGTTAATCGGATCTCAATGGTCAAATAGAAGAATTGCTGATTTGGGTTTAAAATTGGTAGTAATCGAACAAAATCTTTTTCCGTAGTGAGAATGAGATCGATGTCGAGTTGCTCCGATAGTTGCATGATGGAATCAATATCGGATATGGTAAATTGGTAATGATCTTTATAACATTTATGATGAACGATCACTCCACCGAGTGACTGAACTGTCCTTTCGAAGGATAATGGGTTTGCGATGCCAGAAAATAAAAGCACTCGTTTTTCACGTATCGCACTTGCTTCAAATTGTTGATCGGCTGAACTTTTGACGATCGCAGCCGGCTGATGTATGCTTGTGATAATTGGACTCTGACTATGGTTACGAATTTGCTGGATCAACTTTTCTAAATTTTTGGCTTGATCAACTCGGGATAGCCAGATTAGATCGGCGCGGGACAGGCTGCTAATCGGCTCTCGCAAAAAGCCAGCCGGGAGCAGATAGCCAGAACCAAAACCCACGCTGGCATCGATCAGGACGATATCTAAGTTCCGTTTTAGCCGGCGATGCTGGAATCCGTCGTCAAGCAAAATGAAATCTGGGTGAAAATTTTGTTGGATAAATTCAGCACCTTTAACCCGATCCGCTTCAACAACTACTGGGATTGTAGGAAGCTGACGTGCCAGTAAATAAGGCTCATCTCCGCCTTGCTTGACATCAGTCATTAAATTTTTCCCATCGGAAACAACAATGGTCCCCTGACTCTTTCGTCCGTATCCTCGGCTGAGAACCGCGACTTTGAATCCTCTTTTTGCCAGGTATTTAGCTAAAAAACTGATCACTGGTGTTTTGCCTGTTCCACCGACCGAAATATTACCCACACTGATGATTTGACAGTTTTCTATCTTTATCGACCGAAGTATTTCTTTGTCGTAAAGGCGATTGCGAATCCAAATCACCAAACCATATAGCAATGATAGAGGAAGCAATCCGCGTTGCCAGCCGCGATATTTAAAAATATTCATCCGCTGTTCTTTCCAAGGAAATCATCTCTTGTTCAAATTTCTCACGAATTTGTTCTAATTGGTCAGTGGGAAAATCTTTGCCGACCCGTACCGGTTCTCCATAGAGCATAACGCATTTGGCAAACGGCAATGGTAAAACAAAGCGATCCCAACTATTGAAAACAATTTTACGATTGGCCGAAAACGTAACTGGAACAAGGTAAGCCTGACTTTGTTGGGCAATATAAAGGGTCCCGGGCTTCAAATGATGTCGCGGGCCTCGTGGACCATCGGGAATGATTGCTCCCACGCCATTCTTGCTAAGAATATCGACCATCTCATGGAAAGCTTTATTCCCGCCTCTGCTGCTTGAGCCCCGAATTGTGCGATAGCCAAGCCTTTGAAGGGTCTGAGCAATGATTTCCCCGTCGCTATGGAGGCTCACCATCGGCGTAATTCCTTCGTTTCGGTGCACGAAAATCGGGATCAAAATCCTTCCATGCCAAAGCACATATAAGATGGGAACATGCTGTCTTTGCAAAGCAATGACTTTTGCCCGATTAATGAGCCGAATCGAGCAAAGCTTTCCGATCAATAGGATTATTAACCATCCCAGCTTGGTCGCTAAATAGAAAACGATTTTTTTCTTGCTGAATGTCATGGGAAAAGCATAAAATTATGAGCCACTTTCAGAGTTCATCGTATCAATGGCGAGTTTTGCCGATCGAGTCGATGCACCCGGCGTACCTAATTTTTCTCTTAAAATTGCTAAATTTTGGATCATCTGATTCCGATAATCCTGATGAAACAAAATTCGTTTCATCTCTGGCACCAGATAGTTTCGATGAAATCTCCCCTGAATGAACTCAGGGACTATCTGACGCCCAGCAATAACATTGACAAGTCCGATAGAGTTAATTTTGATAAGCTGTTTGCCGATAAGATAGGATATCGGATCCACTTTGTAGACGATGATCATCGGTGTTCGGAACAGCGCGGATTCAAGCGTGGCTGTCCCAGAGGCCACTAATAACAGATCGCTATTTTTCATGATGTCATAAGTTGAATTTTCAATCAATTGGATCGGTGCATGGTTGTGCAATATTTCTTGATAAACGTTAAGCGGTACACTATCCGCCTTGCTAACGACAGCTTGAATAGATGGATGCTCTTCTTTTAGTTGAGCGAGGCTGCGAAGCATCTCCGGCAAGAGCCGTTTCACCTCCAGTACGCGACTTCCAGGCAGGAGACCGATGAGCTTCTGATTTCGATCGAGATGATGCATGGAGAAAAAAGTATCACGATCGAGCTTTGAGGCAACGATCTCTAATAAAGGATGTCCAACGAATTGTGCATCAAGTCCGGCATCCTGAAACAGTTGGGCTTCGAATGGCAGAATTACGGCGATCTTGTCGATCAGAGAAACCATCTTTTTGATCCTGCCAGAGCCCCAAGCCCACACCTGCGGTGCGATGTAATAAAATACTTTAACGCCCCTCACTTTTGCTGCCTGAGCAAGTTTTAAATTCAGACCTGGATAATCAATAAGAATGAGCAGATTCGGGTGCTCGGCCTCCATAATTTCGACCAGGTGCCGATAGACTTTTTGAAAGAAGGCGAACCGCTTCAGTACATCCCAAAATCCCAGAACGCTCATTTCGTTGATATGATACAAGAGTTCTGTTCCGTTCTGCCGCATCCGATCACCGCCCACACCAAAAACTCGCAAACCTGGTTGCAATTTATATAGCTCCCGAACGAGACCCGAACCATGTAAATCCCCCGAAGCTTCGCCAGCGACGATCATGATCTTTTTTTGCATAAGCTATTATTCCATTTTTGCTCTCTTGCTGTGAAAATGGCTCTGCAGAGAGGATGAACATGAATCATGGCGATTGTCCGTCAATTCGTAAATGTGATGTGGTAGTTCTGCAGATCGCCAATTGTCAGAAGCAGGGAGAAATGACTGACCGAATTAAGGAACAACGCCATCAGCCGATTAGCTGCCGCATCTGGGATTTGATCAAATCGGTGATTGCCAGAGCAACGCGGAGAGCTTCTCTTCCTTCTTCCCCACTCACCTCTGGCCGGGTGCCAGAGCGTATTGAATGGATAAAAGACTCCAGTTCAAGCTTCAAGGCATTGGCTGCTTCGATCTGGCGGCGTTCGTAGATAATCTTTTTCGGCAATCCTGCTTGATTGAGCTGCCCAAATTCGATTGGAAATTGATCTGGACGAGCCGGAGCCGCCGTTGCGTCCACCAATTGATATATTTCAGAGAACTTCTGAAGAAAGTCGATACCAATATAGGCATTACGTTGGAACAACCGCATTTTTCGCATTTTCTTCTGTGAAATTCGGCTGGATGTGATATTAGCAACACAGCCGTTCTCAAAGCCAAGTCTGGCATTGGCAATATCCACTTCATCTGTGACCACGGCAACGCCGCTAGCATCAATTTTGGTAACAGGATTTTTCACTAAATGAAGGATGATGTCGATATCATGAATCATTAAATCCAGTACGACGGCCACATCGGTGCCCCGCGGATTAAAGGAAGCCAGACGATGGCTCTCAATGAACATGGGTTTCAACTCGAAATCCTTCAAAGCTAGAATCGCGGGATTGAACCGCTCGATATGTCCCACCTGAAGGATCAGTCCCGCCTGGCGCGCTAATTCGATCAATTCATCGGCTTCAGCCAAAGAACTGGTGAGCGGCTTTTCAACAAGACAATGAACGCCGCGTTTCAGACAAGCACTGGCGATTTCAAAATGGCTTGTGGTCGTTACCACAATGCTGGCTGCTTGAATGTTATCTAATAGATCTTCTAAATTCTCATAGGCAATCGTTTGAAATTCAGTGGCTACTTGTCTTGCGCGGTCATGATCGATGTCGAAGACACCGACAAGTTCAATGTCAGGGATCAGTCGATAGTTTTGGACATGAAGCCGACCCAGATGGCCTACGCCGATCACTCCTATCTTGAATTTATCCAAATTTTCCTCCCTCGTTGTTCAAAAGCATTGGGAATTTAAAAAATAATTTGAAAAAATCAATCAATTTTTTTAAACGCAGCCAGGTCGATCTCGTGCCAGCCTTCCTCAAATGGGAGGGGAGAGCGTGACCAGATTACGATATCATCTCGCTGAGCGAATTGACGTTGCAGCCGTTGAAAATATGCTGCCCGATCAGACCGATCGAAGGCGAATTCATCGAAGTGTTCGACAAGCGGCTGAATATGTTTGATGTCGAATATGATGAAACTGCCTTCGTCCACACCAAAAATGATCTTTCGACCTTGACTTTCAACATCCCAGAATTTGACCATGGTCAAATTTACATCATAACGGCCAGGTCCCTGTGACAATGGTACTAGGCCAATGAGGCCGCCATAACCCTCAGGGAAAAGTAGCTGCTCTAATTTTTGAGCCGCTTGTTCAGGCGTTTCTAGAAAATCGATTCGCTTGATCTGCTGTTGATCCGCCATTTTCAAATAAGCAGGATCCATCACAATGAGATAGCCGGTATCACTGTAAATTTTCATCTCAGCTCCTTTCTTCGTCTATTAGATCATGTTTGACGATCTGCCCGATTTGTGTCCATAGGCCTGGCCAGATCTTTCTGCCAGGATATACTACCGTGTTCACACCGGTCTTCACATTATCGGCGATGATGGCGCCAAGCTTTTTCAATTTGGTATCAACTAATTTACCTTTGACTTGAGAAAGCACTGTTTTGCCATCATGTCGAACGTTAGCAGAAACAAAGCCAGCGCCCAAATTGACATTTTCCCCAACGATAGAATCGCCGACATAGCTCAAATGACAAATATATGTTCGATCCATGATAATAGAGTTCTTAATCTCCACATTGTGACCAATGACGCAATTCGCCCCAATAGAGGTGCAAGCGCGGATGAAAGAATTTGGCCCGATGATGGAATTTCTCTTGATGATCACTGGGCCTTCGAGATAGGTGCCCGATTTGATTCGTGCCCCTTCCTCGACGATTACCGGCCCATTGATCTGGACATTGGGTTCAATAATCCCTTTAATCTGGCTGCTGGTCCATTGATTCATGAAAAAAGCCTGCGAATGGAGAAGGTCCCACGGAAAGCCAGTGGCAAACCAAAAACCCTGAATGGGATGGACGTAGAAATCATGATCGCGGGCAAGATTGAGGATTGAGGTGGTGATTTCGATTTCTCCCCGTTTGCTCAGCGGGGTATTTTTTATATATTCAAAAATGGTTCGATCGAAACAATAGCATCCGATATTGGCCAGATTGCCCACAAAAGTCTCAGGTTTTTCAATTAAATCGATGACCCGATTTCTCTCGTCCACTTGATAAACGCCAAATTGCGAGGGATCTTCCTCATAGCGCACTAATGCAGCATATTGATACCGAGAGAGTTGCTCGATATCGTTGCGGTGATAAATATCATCGCCGTTCATAACAAGGAATCGATCCTGAACCAGCGGTTCTGCCATGAGAACGGCATGACCAGTCCCCAGTTGCTCCTGTTGTTCGCAATAGCGGATACGAATATCCTTCCATTGCTCTTTCAACGTATCCCGAATCATCTCCTGGCGATATCCAACTACCAAAATGACCTCCGATACGATCCCTCGCAATTGCTCTAACAAAAATTCAATGATGGTTTGATCGGCAATCGGTAATAACGGCTTCGGTCGAGTGAGAGTTAACGGATAAGTCCGCGTACTCTTGCCAGCAACAAGTATAACAGCTTGCATGACAACCCCTCCTAATTTGCTCGTCTTTGGATGCAGTTTTGGGTTTAAATTGCTACTGAAGATAAAAATTATTTTGAGATAATCAAGTAGAATCTTTTGGGTGACCCAAAAAATATCTTGCTTTTCAGCTATTTATTTGCTAAAATTACAAACCAGAAATTAATTGGAGGGCATCATGAGACAAGCGCTATTGGTCATCACTGGATTCGTGATGATGCTTGAAATTAGAACCAGCATGGCACAACAAATTCAGCCGGATGAACGGGGATATATTGTAAAGATTGGCGATCAAATTGAAGACCTTCGACTTCACATGTTAGATGGGAGCGAGAAAAAATTATCCGATTTTCGAGCCTCGGTCATTGTGCTCAATTTTTTTGCTTCGTGGTGTACGGTTTGTCGCCAGGAAATCCCTCATATTGAAAAAGAGCTTTGGCAGCCATTTCGGGACAAAGGGTTATTGATCTTAGGCGTGGATTATAAAGAGAGACCCGATACAGTCCAACAATTCGTTGAACAGATGGGCATCAGCTATCCGGTCGTTCTGGATGAGCATGGCGAGATTTTTAATCGTTTTGCCCGGGGAGGAGTTACCCGAAATGTGGTTTTGGATAAGGATCGAACCATCATTTTTTTAACCCGGCTGTTCGATCAAAATGAATTTGAGGCCATGAAACAAAAGGTTCGAACTACCCTCAATTTTCCTGTTGAAAGTAATAGCATCAAAGAGGAACCAGCAATGGAGAAAATTTATTTGAAAGATCTGGCTGGCACCAATAAAAAGGTGCTATTGCAATACCAGGGCAAGCATCCAATTCATCTCGAAGGCCGAATTAACCGAAAACGATGGTGGGGCAATCTGGAGATCGGTGTGTCGCTATTTGAAGAGGATATTGTTTCTCGCCAATACGATAAAAAGACGCGCACCCTCCGGCTGGGCTATCGGCATTATGAGGGCGTCAGGATTGCGATTCTTCCCATGACCGTGTTCAAAGTGCCGAACACTATCGAGCAAGTTGTTGTTTACGACGTAGAATGATGATTTGAAATTTGATTCGAAATGCGGCCTAAAATTTTCTCAGGTACACTCATAACGTGTAGACTTATAGCTAATATCAATAACTTGACTTTTGGTGTCTCGTGTGCGAATTTAGGCGGTGCTTCCCTTATTCGAAAAAACAAAAGAGCAGTTGGGATTCGCAGGAGTCAAGGATGTAGATTCATTTTCCAGAACTCGATATACATATCTCCAGATGGTTGGCTTGAGATAAAAGCTGAGGGTGGATCAAAAAACTCCTGCAGCTTAGCTCACAAGTCCCATCAAATTCGCTTCAGCTTGGCTCGAGCTCATGATAGTATTTGTTTGATAGCACCTTCTGCAAAACTATCTCATTGTCGTAGGGTGGCAAGGCATCGCAACGGGTGGAGCAGCAAATCAAGCCCGTCGAGGATATCGGAGACAATAATATTTGCGGCTTGAATAGCGTTGAACGATGCCCCTTCTTGTCCAATAACAGCGATACTGAGCCGGGCTGTTTTGAGCATCAATCGATCATTATTGCCATTGCCAAAAGCCACAACATGATCAGCACCAAGTTTTTCGAGATAGTGCTTTTTTTGCTTCGCTTCATTATTTTTAGATAAAATCTCCAGCTTTATCGGAAGTCCCTGAAGCTGATCTCGGGCGATGCCGAATGTATCCGCGGTGAGCACATGGAGCTCAATGGTTGCTGCCAATTGCCGCAAACGGTCACTGACACCAGGGAGCAAAATTCCGTCCTTTGCCATTGTTCCATTATAGTCTGCGACGAGATAGGAGAGTTTTAAGCGGCCAAAAGTGGGGATATCGAGATCGATCATATCGGACTCCAGTTTTACCATGTTTAATATCACTGTGGATTTCTGCTGAACCAGCCCAATCATGCGATTAACTAGCCAGCCAGGACTAATAGGCTCTCATTTGAACATCTGAAACTGCAACCAGATTCTTCGTTTTTTCATTCATGCTGAAAAAGCTAGTAGCTTCCAATTCAATCATGTTAAAAAATTCCCCGAACAGAAAGAGGATAAATTTTTGTACAGCGAATTTAGCGATCGGCACAGAAAGGATCAAGTGAATTTTTCTCAATTAAAAAGATTTTTCGAACCTCAAAAAAACAAACCTCACTTTCTTGACTCAATTGGCTGGGGCAAAATTATACTTGACTATTTCAGTCGAGTATATTATATTTAGCGCCCATTATTCTATCCAAGGAGAGTTGAGCTGTGAAGCTTTCCACTCGAGGAAATTATGGCCTGCGCGCGGTGTATGAGATAGCTCGGCACTATGGAGAGGGCCCTGTTAAGATTAAGCAGATTTCGGTTCAGCAAGACATTCCGATGCGATATTTAGAGCAATTATTGTTGCGGCTGAAACGAAACGGAATCATTAGAAGTATCAGAGGTCCAGCAGGAGGATATATGCTGTCCGATTCCCCGGCCAAGCTTAACATTGGTGCAGTACTTCGGGCTTTGGAAGGGCCGCTTCAATTGGCTGGCTGTGCACAAGGCGCCGATAGAGACCATTGTCAACGGATGACCGATTGTATCTCCCATATCTTTTGGTCGAAAGTTGAGTCGCAGTTGCAACAATTATTGGACGATTTCAATTTATCGGATCTTGTGCGCTTGAAGGACGAGTGGTTGGCATCAGCGAGTAATGGGTCTAATTGTGATTAGGTGCATAGAGGCGCTATTGAATGGCGATAGAGCGCTTAACGATCTTATCAAGGTTTCAGCGCCATATAATCGGCAATGAGGTCCCAATACGCAAGGAGCCATGTTCTAGCTAAGGACAAGATTGCTTAAATTTCGTGAGGCGAAAATGAGAAGAGTGTATTTCGATCATAGTGCCACAACCCCAGTAGATCCAGCCGTGGTGGAGGCGATGCTACCGTTTTTGAATGAGAAATTTGGGAATCCATCCAGCATCCATTCATTCGGTCGTGAGGCCAAAGTGGCGTTGGAAGAAGCGCGGGAGATTGTGGCCGATTTTTGTCGGGTGCGAGCAGCCGATATTTATTTCACCAGTGGCGGCACGGAATCGGATAATATGGCGATCAAAGGGGTGGCATATGAGCTGAAAAACAAAGGCCGCCATATCATCACTTCAAAGGTAGAGCATCATGCTGTGCTCCATACTTGCGAATTCTTGGAAAAGGAGGGCTTTGAGGTGAGCTATGTGGCCCCCGATTCCTATGGCATGATCCATCCTGAAGCGGTAGCGGAGGCGATCCGAAAAGACACAATATTGATTTCTATCATGCATGCGAATAATGAGGTGGGTACGATCAATCCCATCGAGCAAATCGGGGCTCTTGCCAAGGAGCGGGGCATTTTATTCCATACTGATGCAGTTCAGACGTTCGGAAAAATTCCAATTGATTTGTCCAAGCTCCCAGTTGATTTGATGTCCATGTCCGGGCATAAGATATATGGCCCTAAGGGCATTGGGGTGCTATACGTGCGCAAAGGGGTGAAATTGGTGCCACTCAGCCACGGCGGTGGGCATGAACGCAATCGGCGTCCTGGGACGGAGAATGTGCCTGGAATTATCGGCCTGGCAAAAGCGGTTGAGCTGCGCCGAGATCGGATGCAATCGGATAATGAATATGTCGGTCGGCTCCGGGATAAATTTCACGAGTTGATCAATAAATCCATTCCGCGAGTGATCTTGAATGGTCATCCAGAAAAGCGCTTGGCTGGGCATCTGAATCTATCATTCCAGGGAATAGAGGGTGAAGCATTGTTGCTCAGTCTCGATCTAAAGGGTGTGGCGGCATCCAGCGGCTCCGCTTGTACCTCTGGCAGCATCGATCCATCCCATGTCTTAACCGCGATGGGGATCAAACCAGAGATCTCACGCTCGTCAATCCGATTTACTCTCGGAAGAGATAATAGCGAAGAGGATGTCGAATATGCGGCCTCGATTTTGCCTGAGATTGTCCAAAGGCTGCGCAGTATGTCGGCATTGGAATGATCTCCTGTTGTTTTTCAACATGAGTTTGGATGGATGAGTGAAGATTTGTTTGGATTTGTATTCTGGCTGATCGTTGCGATTTTTATTTTTCGCTACCACATCAGTTCGACAGAGCAACAATAAGTTATTCGTTAACGATCAATCGAAATTGAGTTGAAAATATTTGTGACGCGCTTTAAATCATCTATGGACAAAGGCAGATCTGTAGCAGTTGCCATGAGCGGCGGGGTAGATAGCTCTGTGGCTGCGGCGCTCCTGCGGGATCAGGGATATGATGTTATCGGCCTGACCATGCAACTTTGGGATTTTGATCGGGTCGGTGGAAATGTTTACAGCGAGACAAGCTGCTGTTCTTTAGAGACGATGTATGATGCAAGAGCGGTGTGTCAGACGCTAAAAATTCCCCATTATGTAATCGATACCCGGGATGATTTTGAAAAACTGGTCATTGAAAACTTCGAGTCTGAATATCTTAAAGGTCGCACCCCCAACCCTTGCATTTTATGTAATAGCAAAATCAAATGGCAAGTGCTGTTGCAAAAAGCGGTTCAACTTGGATGCGAGTATTTCGCCACGGGGCATTATGCGCGGGTTCAATTTGATCCAACCAGTGGCCGATACTTGTTGTTGCGCGGCGTAGATCGATCAAAGGATCAGGCCTACGCATTATGGGGACTCAGCCAGAATCAACTGAGCAAAACCATTTTCCCGCTGGGGGAACTGAGCAAAACTCAAGTCCGCGCCATTGCTGAGCGACTGGATCTCAAGACAAAACACAAGCAGGAAAGCCAGGAGATCTGTTTTATCCCCGATAATGACTACCCTCGATTTTTGCGACAGCGCAATCCAGCTCGATTTGCTGAGATCGGCGAAGGCGTAATTATCGATCGGAACGGGACGGTTTTGGGCCAACATAAAGGCTACCCCCATTACACCATTGGGCAACGAAAAGGCCTGGGAATAGCGGTCGGAAAACCGATTTACGTGACTGAAATAGATGCAGCGCGCAATCGAATTATGGTTGGGGAAAAACATGAATTGAACAGGCCAGGCCTCATTGCCAGTCAGGTTAACTGGATCGCCTTCGATCAATTGCAGGATTCAATAAATGTCATCGCCCAAATTCGCTATAATGATCCAGGTCGACCCGCCACGGTGTCTCCGATCTCGAGCAATTCGATAAAGGTTGTATTTAAGGATCATCATCAGGCGATTACTCCAGGCCAGTCGGTGGTGTTATTCGACGGTGATATCGTGATTGGAGGGGGAGTAATCGATCAAGTTCTATTTTGAAGAAAAGCTCAGTTAAATTGCACGAGCAATGGCAAAAGAGCGCGAGAAGTGCAATTTTCTCAGAGGCGCTATTTGCGGATTGAATGCTTCAACAGAAGGGGTCTTAAAGCGAGATTGTGCCAAAAGCCATAATTTGCGGCGAAGGGGATGGACGATTTTTTACTCGCGTTTGAAATACAATTGAGCTCCTGCCGAAGCATCGCCTCGAAATTGCATCGCCAGTGGAAGACGAACAAATTACCTGGGAAATATCGATGGAAGCTAAAAAAATGACCGTCCCCATTATCATGGGGATGAAACAGCACGAGAAAATTGCCGCGCTTACGGCTTACGATTATCTCATGGCGCTCTTTCTGGATGATGCGGGCATAGACATCATTCTTGTGGGTGATTCTGGCGCCATGGTGTTTGGTGGCCATGAGACGACCATACCGATTACCATGGATGAGATGATCTACCATACCCGTGCGGCCAGTCGCGGCGTGAAACGGGCGCTGCTGGTGGGCGATATGCCATTTCTTTCCTTTCAAGTGAGCGCAGAGGAAGCGTTGCGAAACGCGGGTCGCTTCATTAAAGAGGGCGGTGCAGAGGCAGTGAAAATGGAAGGTGGGGAGGCTATCGCTGAGACGGTATCTCGGGTGGTCAACGCAGGCATTCCAGTGATGGGACATTTGGGACTTACGCCCCAATCGATCAATCGTTTTGGCGGTTACAAGGTTCAGGCGCGATCTGAAACTGAGGTTCAGCGGCTCATTGCTGATGCACGTGCCTTAGAGCAGGCGGGCGTTTTTGCTATTGTCTTGGAGAAAATTCCAGCTTTAGCCGCAAAACAAGTGACCGAGGCAGTCAAGGTCCCGACCATTGGCATTGGTGCTGGACCCTACTGTGATGGTCAGATCCTGGTTACTCATGATATGCTGGGCTTGTTCGAAAAATTTCGCCCCAAATTTGTCCGAGTATATGCGGAGTTGGGACGGCAGATCCGTGAGGCCTGTGCCCAGTATGCTGAGGATGTGAAATTGGGCAATTTTCCATCGGCCGAGGAAAGCTATTGACTGGCCGATGAATGATGGAGAGATTGTTTTTCCCACGATCAAAAAAATAAAGTCAATAATCAACGGATCAAAACGAAGACTTTAAAGGCGATGCCAAATCAAGGGCGTGGGCGGAAGAGATCTTTTCGTCCAATACATAGCATAGATCGTCAACACTTTTGAAATATTTTGACTCGCAAAATGAATCATTTCAGTTTGAGGGCAATTTTTTTATAGAATGCTAATCCCCTTAACCTCAAACTGTGAAAGCTGGAGGCCGAGCATGAAGATCATCACTGGCATTTCTGAGATGCAAGCGACAGCGGAAACATTAAGAACTTCTGGGAAGCGAATTGGTTTTGTCCCGACCATGGGATTTCTGCACGATGGGCATTTAAGCCTGCTGCATGAAGCGAAGAAACATGCCGATGTTACGGTGATGAGCATTTTTGTGAATCCTACCCAATTTGCCCCGAATGAGGATTTTGAGGATTACCCTCGGGATTTCGAACGCGATGTGGCATTGGCACAATCGGCCGGCTGCGATATTATTTTTTATCCAGATCAAAAAGATATCTATCCCGATCCTTATCTGACCTATGTCACAGTTGAGAAAATCACCACCGTGCTTTGTGGAGCTTCCCGTCCCACCCATTTTAGAGGGGTAACAACCATCGTCGCCAAGCTATTTAATATTGTTAAGCCACATGTGGCAGTATTTGGACAAAAAGATGCTCAGCAAGCTATCGTTATCCAG
The DNA here is from genome assembly GCA_034506395.1 of candidate division KSB1 bacterium. Lineage (NCBI taxonomy): Bacteria > Pseudomonadati > Candidatus Zhuqueibacterota bacterium. Next base: position 76,385 of record JAPDPQ010000014.1, read on the forward strand.
CGAATGACCAAAGACCTCAATTTCGATGTGCAGATTATTGTTGCGCCGATCGTTCGTGAGCCGGATGGGCTGGCAATGAGCTCTCGAAATACGTATCTTTTGCCCCATCAGCGCCAGCAGGCTGTGGTGCTCTATCGATCCTTGCAACTTGCCCAAAAAATGATCGCTGATGGCGAGCGAAACGCCACTGTTATCCAGCAAGCAATGAGAAAGCTAATCGAACAACAACCAGATGCTCACGTCGATTACATCGAATTGGTGGATACGACCAACCTTCAACCGGTTGAACGCCTAAGTGGGGAAGTTTTGATCGCATTGGCAGTGAAAATTGGCAAACCGCGTTTGATCGACAATATCATCGTGAACATCGATGACGGCCGGAACGAATCATGATTCACTGAAGTTAAACCTAACGCATGAAGACAAGAAAGATTCGCTCAATAATGGAATCGGCCGATAAATCGCTCATCGCATGCGATCGAGAACCGATCAAAAAACCCATTGACTTTTTCAAAATATTTTGCTATTTTCGATTGTCATTTGTATGAAGCGTTTTCAATGGAGGTGGAGCATGAAAGCCAAATTTGGAATCATTTTCATGATGCTCATGCTAATGCCTGGTCTGATTTTTAGTCAATATCGGCGGCAGGAGAAACCAACCCCGATCAGCCAGGAGTTGGTTCGTCCGCAATCAAATCCATTCATGGGATTGAGTTTATTAGATCCTAGTAAGCTCCATATGTCCCATAGTTTTTCGATGTCGTTTTTTAGTATGGATGGAAAAGGCGTCTCCCAAGGGCTCTATTTGAATACGCTGACATACCAAATTGCCAATCCGTTGCTGTTCAGATTGCAATGGGGGATTCAAAGTTATCCCTACAATACGCTGAGCAAAAATCACCCAGCCTTTCAGAGCGGCCTGTTCCTATCTGGGGTAGAATTGCTATACAAGCCGAGTGACAAATTCGAGATGAAATTCCAGATCAACCAAACGCCTTATTACAATCGTTATGGTAGTGGCTGGTATCGTAATCCGTATCGTTCCAATTGGGATCTGGTAGAACCGTCAAATGACAATAATTAAATTGGATGGAGATCATATCAGACGCATGAAAAAATAACCGAAATCTCTTTCGGTTATTTTTTTGTCGATCCGTCTCTAAGGCGATGGAATGCGACAATGGTAGTGAAGCGAGGAAAAAAGATCGAACTGCGCAAACGAAAAGAGACCGAGAAAGAAAAGCAGGCCAAAGATCGGCAGAAAAAGACGAAGGAATTCAAGGAGGCATTGGACCATCTGCGGCTCAATATCACGATTTTGTTGTTGGTAGGGGCAAATTTTTTGTTCTTGATCTCGTTTTTATGTCATTCGCGGGCGCGCGAAGGCGCAGAACAGGCTATTACTCCAAATCGCCTCGAAGAATTGCCAGTCCAAAAATCCACAAATTTGATTAAAGTGGAGGTGCTCAACGGCTGCGGAACACCAGGCCTGGCCAAACAACTTACCGAATATCTGCGGCGCAAGAATGTCGATGTCGTTTATTTCGGCAATTTTGAAAACCAGGAAATCAGCGAAACATTAGTGATCGATCGCCTGGATCATAATTTAAAAAACGCCAAAATTATCGGCGAAATCATTGGCGTTAGCAAGGATCGAATGTTCCCTCAAATCAGCCCACAACGGGAATTGGCTGTCACCATTATCATCGGAAAAAACTACTCTCAATTAAAAGCATTCCAATAACACTACGAAACAAAAGTTACTGGCCAATTGGAGTTTTAATGAAAGGATTATTGCTGGTTTTCTATAATATCTTCATCATCCCCTTACTTCTTATTGGAGCTCATATCGTCAGTTTGTTTCATGCCAAAATTAGAAAAGGCCTGAAGGGCCGCAGGGCAGCTTTGGTTCAACTTAATCGCGATCTCAGTTCGTTTGCCCATCGCCCCAGAGTTCTGATCCATGTCTCTTCGTTCGGCGAGTGGCTCCAGGTGAAACCAGTGTTGCTCAACCTAAAACAGCTTTGTCCCGAAGTGCTAATCGTAGTCAGTTTCTTTTCGCCCTCGGGCTTCGATCATGTTGCCATTGAGCCACCAATTGATGTCAAATGTTATCTTCCGATCGACAGCTATTTTCGGATGAAAAAATTTGTGGAAATGGTGATGCCACGAGTGGCAGCGATCGTTCGGCACGATATTTGGCCTAATTTTTTGTGTCGATTGAAACGCGAAAAAATTCCTGTGGTGCTCATCGATGCTTCGGAGCCCGAACGATCGCGGCTAATGAGCTGGTGCGCTCATCCATTTAATCGTTGGATCTACCCGATGTTCGATCGGGTTCTCGCCATATCCGATTTGGAAGCCAAAAAACTGCGTCGCTGGCTGGATGACCCCCAAAAGATCAATACCACTGGTGATACCAAATACGATCAAGTGTTTCAACGTTCTCAACAATTGGAACGGATTGCTCAGATTTCGCGCCTTCCAGCCTTACAAACTCGTCCCATCTGGGTGGTTGGAAGTAGCTGGCCAGCGGATGAAAGCTATATTATCCCTGCTTTCAAAATATTGCTGCAACAGTTTCGCGATTTAATCCTGATTTTGGTGCCCCATGAACCTGGTCCAGCCAGGCTCGAACAAATCGAGCGCCAGCTTCACTCGGCGAACCTGACTGGGTTACGCCTCTCGCAATTGAACGATCGATCGTTCCATCATCATTGCTTGATTGTGGACCGAGTGGGGCTGTTGGCAACGATTTATTCATTAGGAAAAATCGCTTTTGTAGGCGGAAGCTTTCATTTCAAAATCCATAACGTTTTAGAACCGGCGGTGTTCGGCATCCCGATCCTGTTTGGACCGAAAATGAACAACTCGGCTGAGGCCATCCATTTGTTAGCAAACAATGCAGCGATATTAGTTAAATCCACTGATGAGATCGTAGCCACAATCACGCGGCTAATGACCGAGCCAGAAATTGCCCAAAAGTATGGCGAACGCGCTCGACAGATCGTCCTGCAGAATGTGGGCAGCTCGATTCGGGTTGCCGAAGTGCTGAAAGAATTTTTGGATCATGACCAAATCAGATCGGGTGCGGAGAGCTGAAAGTCGCCAGCCCAAAATGTTTGATTGTGCAAAGGGAATTGGGATTTAGTTGATGAAGATTAACAGGGAATTCAGCGTTCTCAGGGAATAATTTAACCTAATTTTTCAATCGGTTTTCGGTTGGTCCCTTATTCATTTTTAAAAAGAAAAGTATTGTCGTTGTGCATTCAGGAATCGGCTCAAGGTCTTTTTTCCATCAATTGCCCAGGTGATGGTATTGTGACTGGACATATCAGAAGAATCTGGCTTGAAAGCTTGTATCCCAATAAAAAGATAGAAAGACAGCTCTGAGCGCGAAGAAAATAGGCAATCTGCAACGGAATCTTATTTGGAACATTTCAGAAATCATTGAGGGAACCTCATGGAGATCCGCACCATCGAATGGAAGCAGAACTGTGTCAGGATTATTGATCAAACCCGATTGCCGCTCGAGGAAGTCTATCTGGATATTTATGATTATCGAGAATTGGCTCAGGCGATAAAGCAATTGCGCATCCGAGGAGCTCCCGCGATCGGAATCGCTGGGGCATTTGGTGTTTGTCTGGGAGCAATTGAATATGCCTTACTGGATCGTGCTGCGTTCGATCAGCAGATCAATCGAGTGATTGATGATTTGGCGGGGACTCGGCCCACGGCGGTAAATTTGTTTTGGGCGCTGAATCGGATGAGAAAAGCGATCGAATCAAATAGAGACGATCTGCCTGCTCGCTTGATCGAGCGCCTAATTGAGGAGGCTAATCGAATCTTGGAGGAAGATCGGGAGACCTGTCGCCAGATCGGCTTGCATGGCGCAGCGTTGCTGGCCGATGGAGATACGGTGCTCACTCATTGTAATGCTGGAGCATTGGCGACTGGGGGGATCGGGACGGCTCTCGGGGTGATTTATACAGCGGTGGCACAAGGCAAGCGGATCAAAGTTTATGCGGATGAGACGCGGCCCTTATTACAAGGCGCGCGGCTGACGGCGTGGGAACTGAGCCGCTCTGGCATCAATGTCACACTGATCTGCGATAACATGGCCGCCTGGATCATGCAGCAGCACATGATTCAGGCAATTTTGGTAGGAGCAGATCGGATTGCAGCCAATGGCGACGTCGCCAATAAGATCGGTACCTATAACCTGGCGGTGCTGGCAAAACATCATGGCATCCCGTTTTATGTGGTAGCACCTACTTCTACTTTTGATCTTACGTTGAAATCTGGAGCCGAAATCCCCATCGAACAACGGGATGGCGCAGAACTTTCTCAGCCTTTCGGCCAGCGCGTGACGCCGGAAGGAGTGGGGATCTATAACCCAGCGTTCGATGTGACCCCTGGTCATCTAATCAATGCCATTATTTGTGAGCGAGGGATTATCCGTCCGCCTTATCGGCTGTAGGATCGATAAGCTTCGAGGATTTGACAAAATCAGGGGACATTTACCAATTCCCTAAAAGCTGATAATCAAACAGAGGGAGTTAAGCCTAGGCCCTTTCATTGCCTTTAAGATCCAACAATTGGATAACAATTGAATGCTGAGGAATGGGGATCTTAAAAAAAACAAAAAAAGCCTTGACTAAGATAGAAATTTGACTTATATTTCACCAATTTAAAATTCAAATCGTTAACAGCTTAAAGGAGAAGCATAATGAAACGCGTTTATGGAATCTTTGCTTTAATCACCGTTTTAATGTCGGTCTTGATGCTCTTTGGTTGTCGTTCGAAAGAAGTGGAATCAGCGCTAATTTATATCAATCAGCAGAACGACTGGGATAAAGCGATGGAGCAATTGGAGCAGGCTGTCCAAATTAATCCCAACGATTTGGAAGCGCATGTGTACTTGGTGGAGGGATATGGCCGTCGCGGTGAGTATCAAAAAATGAATGAGCACTATGAAGCAGCGATGAAGTTAATGCAAGGCCCCAAGGCCAATCCAAAATTCATCGAAAAAATGGAAAATGATCGAGATCGATTTTGGAGGGAGTCTTTCAATAAGGGCGTCAATAATGTGAAGGCAGAAAATTTGGAAGAATCGGCCAAAAATTTCCAGGATTGTATCGTCATTTTCCCAGAGAGGCCTGAGGCATATCGAAATCTCGGATACGTCAATTTGCAGAAGGGAGATCTCCAAGAGGCGATTAAAAATTATTTAGAAGTGATTCGGATCAATCCGAAAGATACGGAAACCATGGCAGACTTAGGCCGATTGTACATTCGAGCGGAGCAATACGATAAGACGATCGAAATGATGAACAAAATTTTGGAAATCGATTCCTTAAATGTGGATGCAATTGCGCAGAAAGCCATGGCCTATGATTATATGGGCCAATCAGATCAGGCTTTTGCTGCCTACGAGGAGGCATTGAGCAAACGGCCTAATGATACCGATTTGCTATTCAACTTGGGCCGATTATATTTTCTTAAAGATGATTACGAAAAGGCAATCGAATGTTTCAAAAAGGTTGTGGAGATCAATCCGAATGACTTTGAATCAAATTTGAACATCGGAAATGCCTATTTAAGCCTGGCACAAAATGTGCTGAAAGCTGAACGAGAGATGGATCCTCGCCAATTGGAAAAGATCCCAGTTGCGGTAATCAAAGCGAAAAAGGAAAAAGAGACTGAGTACTTTAGAGCTGCCATCCCTTATTTGGAAAAAGCTGTGGAGCTGAAACCGGATGATCCTGTTGTGTGGAACAACCTGGGAGTTGCTTACACCAATGTTGGTATGGTGGAAAAGGGACAGGAAGCGTTTGATCGATCCGAAGCATTGCAAAAATAGCCTGATTTCGAGCTATCGTTCTCTTGACAAATTGCGCACAAACCGATCCAAAAGCTAAAAGCGGCAAACATAATTATAATTAATTGGTGAGTGGTATCGAAATTGAGGATTGACCCTCCGCCGACGGTCTTGCAACGAAGATGCAGCGGGGGGTTTTTTATCAATACAGTAGAAAGCCGCCCAATTTTTAGCGCTTCATGTCAAAAAATACACTTGACATTTAGCTGATTTTATCTTAAATTTTTAATTGTGTTAAACAGAGGTGAAATGTAATTGGCCTTTAGTGAGGAGGAGCGATTGTTGTTCTGGGCGCTCCTTTTTGTTTGATGTGAGAGGTATTAGGAAATGGGTGGAGAAATGAAATTGTTGGTGGATGAAGAGAATGAGCTCAAACAAACGATCTTGAATTTGGGAAATATTCCCGTCCATGTGGCCATCATTATGGATGGCAATGGTCGTTGGGCAAAGGCGAGAAATCTAACTCGGCTAAAAGGACATGAGGAAGGCATTAATTCAGTCCGGGCTGTGGTCGAAGCTTGTGGCGAATTGGGGATTGAAATCCTGACGCTTTATACTTTCTCCCGTGAGAATTGGCGTCGACCTAAATCTGAGATCTCTGGCTTGTGGCGTTTATTGATTCAAACGATCCGAAATGAAGTTCCAGAATTGAAAAAGAACAACGTTCGGCTTCAGGTAATTGGAGTCATGGACGAGCTGCCGCGCGTGGTATGTGAAGGGATCGAGTACGCAGTCAATCAGCTCAAAGATAACACGGGCTTGCTTGTAAATTTGGCTTTGAATTATAGCAGCCGGGATGAAATCACCCGAGCTGTGCGCCAAATTGCTCGAAAAGTCAGCCGGGGCGAGATAAAGCCAGCCGAGATCAATGAGCAGCTCATCAGTGATCACTTGTTTACTGCAAATCTGCCCGATCCCGATCTAGTCATCCGCACCAGCGGCGAGCAACGAATTAGCAATTTCCTGCTTTGGCAAATTGCATATTCAGAGCTCTACATCACAAATGTACTATGGCCCGATTTCAGGAAAAAAGAATTTTATCAGACGATACTATGCTATCAGCAAAGGGAACGACGGTTTGGCATGATCAGCGAGCAAGTTCGCATGGGATTTAAGCCGCAATTGGCGTACGCGAGCTCATAATAGAATGGCGTTTTTGGATTGAGATCATCGTTAAGGTGAGTTGGGTGCATTTTAAAACCAGTGAAAATGAGCAAATTTTCGTCAAATCACAATCAAGGCGAAATTGTGATTGCTTCGGGCTCACGGTAAACTGTTGCATGACGCGAGAGGCAATATCAGCAAAAAAGCTGTGTCCGCCGTGTCACTTCAGGCAAAAGTTTGCAAGACTCATTGAGGAACTTTGATTTTACTCGAAAAGTTTAATCAGTGCAATTATTAATGGTTATTACCTCTTCGGGCGATTCGAAAAATCAGGAATCGCCTTTTTCATATTTACTCTGAATCAGCGATCGAACATCCCTATGCGCGCAAGACGATGGATTCTGGTCATTTCTCTTTTGGTGGCTTTCACCGCGCTGGTCATCTACCATGGCTGGAACTTGTTTAAAATTAATGAGCGGATCAAAAGCTACGTATTAGAGCAGCTGCGGCCGGTGCTCGGGGCTGGAATCCAAATCCAAAAACTGGATATGTCGCTGGGGGCCGTACATTTCAAAGGTGTGACCTTTCAGAATGACGATGTCTTGATTAAAATTCAAGACATCAGAATCGGGTTTAATTTTACACAATTGATCAAAAACAAAATTCGGCTACACCATATTCCTCACGATGTGCTGTTAATTCAGCCAGAGCTTGTTTTCCTGCGCAATCCATTGATGCATCGTTCGCAATTGCCAGCAGATATTTCAGAGGCTTCCGTTAAAACAGGAAATTTTTGGACCGAAATCACAGCAATCGATTTTCTCAAGCGGATCACCCTGTCGCGCGGCAAAATTGGGTACCTCGATTCGTTAACTCATCAGAATCTATTGCTCGCAAAGGATCTCAACGGATGGCTTAGCAGCAGCGATAGTGGATCAATCTCCATTCGTTTCGTCGGCAAACTGTTTCGCTCTGATAACTATAATCTCTTGTTGAATGGAATGTTCAATGTCACTCAGCAATCTTTGGATTGGCTCGATGCGACCATCACGAATTTCGAGTGGAAAGATCGAATCCCCCTGATCGTTCCTGATGTCATTGATATCTCAAGAGGTCGGTTTAATGCTGCATTCGCTTTGCGAAAAAATGTGAACGGGCCCTATCCATTTCATCTTTTAGGGACGGTTTCGCTGACCGATGGGGCGATCCATATCGCCAAACGAGGGCTCTATTTTGATGAGATTCAGCTTCATGCCAATCTAAAGCAGAACGATTTTGTTATCGATCAAGCTGAGTGCCGATTGAACGGATCGAGAGTGGTCATTGAAGGTCAGTTGAAGAATATCTTTGCGCCAATCCTCGATTTCACTTTGAGTGCTGACGAATTTGATTGGCAAGAAAATATGCGGCGTCTGAGCCCAGGCTCCCAAGTGCGTCTACGTGGCAAATCACAATTTGTTCTAAAGATCACTGATCATTTGTCGAACCCCGTAGTGACAGGCCAAATCTGGTCTCAGCAAATAATGCTTCATGATTTCAAGTTCCAAGACGTCAGGGCTAGGTTAATATTCGACGGTACTGGACTTGGGCTCGATGAGCTCACTTTTTATCAGAATGGTTTTACCATTTATGGACACGGCCGACTCTTTTTATCTGATTCGATTTCCAAGATAGCTCTCTCGCTCTCTGGAGATGGTTCATTTCCGATCCTTTTCCCATCTTTGTCCAACAATCACAGCAAGTTTACAATTCAAGCCAGTGGTGACTTTTCAGAATTGTCTGGTAAGCTTATGAGCCAGTTACAACTGGCTAAAGAATCACCTGATCCAATTCATATCAGCGGCAATTTTAAGTTGGCACAAAAGAGTTTAGTATATGACTTGCGATGTCTTGAATTTCCTTGTCGGGTTGATGGGATGGTTGCTTTTGATGGTCAACATCCCAATATCCAGATCCAGTTGAACGATGTTCATCGTTTGATTTACCATCTGCCGGAATTGAGGTGGGTCCAGAAAATCCTAAATTATAAAAATAGCAGTGTGCAAATTCAAAAGGAACGATCAGGTTGGAAGATAAATGGTAATTTCATCTGGCCAGAGATTTCGCATCGGGTTGCCATGTTGAATTGTCGGATCAACCCAAACATTGGGCAATTGCAAGCTCTTGCTGACTTTGATGTGGAGAGCAATGGAGAGCGATTTCATGGTCAGTTGGATGCGTTCAAAACTCGGGAAAAATGGCAGATTCGTTCTCTGGGGATTGATGATTTGTTTGAGGCCAATATCCAGATCCACTTAACTGGTCCAAAGCAGATCGCTGGCAAATTGCATTTCCTTGATTTTTCCCTGAGCAGATTTGCTAGATTGATTAGCCGCGAAGGGTATCGGGTTAATAGCGGTCGGGTTCAGGGCGATATCTCTATTGCTGGTCAAGTCGACAATATCGAGCTGGGTGGCAAAATCGATTTTAATGAGATTCGGGTGAATGAGATCGGTTCCTACCACGGTATTTGTGCATTTCAACTGGTCGATCGGGTGTTAAAATTGGTGAATTTTGTGATTCACCGAGACGGAACAGAAATTTTCCACAGTCATGGAGAATACTCCTTCGCAACGAATCAATTGGATTTCGATTGCATTGCAGACCACATTGACCTGAACACGATGACTACGATTTTATTCAATGAATCTGGGATCATTGGAGGAAAAGGACGCTTTCAAATCAAACTAAAAGGCGATGGACATCGTCCTAACTGGTGGGGGACAATCGATGTGAAAGATGGTAAGCTTGGTCCGTTTGGGTTTAACACGGCTCAGTTCGAGTTAGCACCATCGGATTCTGTCATAGTGCAAAAAATGCCATTTAATGGAATAATGTTTAAAAAAATCTATATTGCTCGTGTCGGTGAATTTGAGCTTACTGGGAATGGTCATATTCCATTTCCTGGGTCAATCCCGATGGATATTAACCTTGAGGGGCGGGGGAATATTTTGGCCTTGTTGCCAGATTTAACGTCGTTCTTTAAAAAGACAGCCAGTGACAGCCGCTGGAGCTTGACCATTAGTGGTCGTCCCAACAATATCACGATTTCGCGGGCGAAACTCGATCTAACGCAAGGATATCTGCGATTGGGCGACGTTGCTCCAGAGATCAACAATATCGTCGCTAACCTGGAATTGGAACAGGACGGGTTTTTAAATGTTAAATCTATAACCGGAAAAATTAAAGGCAGAGAGTTTTCTATCCGAAACATGCGAGTGGATTCGCTACGCTTCGAAGAATCGATGACGCCCTTCACCATTCCTGAGCTCGGTTTGAGCTTTGGTGTTTTTGCCATCAAAACTTCCGCTAAGGGGATTCCGCTGCATATTCCAGCGTTGATGGAAAAAGGCGAGGTTGGTCAATTCGTGCTCAGTGGTAAAACAGATCATCAGCCGTTTTTGATCGCTGGCCCGTTGGAGCGACCTTTGGTGCAGGGCAAAATCATTCTGAATAATGTCAATTTCACCTTTCCATTTTTGGTGAGTGAAGCTGAAGACACCAGCCGGGTCGATCCTGTGGTCGAGGTACTGACCCAAATCAATTGGAATGTGAGGGCCCTGGTTGGCAAAGATGCGCATTATCAACGCCAGATCCCCAGCGGCGTCGATCGCGTCTATGTCGACCTCATTCTCGACGCTGGCGTCGGTGGGTTGGATTTCAAGGGAGTTATTAAAGATAGGACCTTTGGGGTGACAGGAAGCGTAGAATCGTCGCGCGGGAATATTGAATATCTGGACTTGGATTTCGAAGTAGTCAAAGCTGGCGCCGAGTTCGATATGGATGTATCGGCTAAAGGAGAAGTAGAGTTCGATAAAAGTTCTTTGTTGCCGATCGTGTACGGTGAAGGCCGGACCACAGTCACAGATTCGACTGGCTATCCGTATTATATCTATCTGACATTATTAACCGTTGATAAAGAGACCGGGCAGACGTTAAAGCGGGGCCGATTGGGCGAGGTCGTGTTTCAACTGTCGGCTGATAACCCGAATCTGGGTCACTCCGAAGGGGAACTCTTGGCTTCGTTGGGGTATTCCCTCTCCAATATGCCGAAGGTTGCCACCGATATCATCGGTATCAGTGCGGACAACCTGATCTTTCGGCCATTATTTCGGCCCTTCGAACGGCAGTTGGAGCGAGCGCTCGGTCTTGACATCGTCCGCTTCAGCTCGCGATTGACGCGGAATCTGATCGAAATGAATCTCAATAATGAACAGAACTGGCTTTACGATTCCAGATTGTTTTTGCTCCGGAGCACCAAGTTGATTCTGGGCAAATATCTGGCACAGCGACTTTTTTTGCTCTACACTGGTCAATTGGAAGCTGGAATGCATTATCGCTACGAGCAGGAAGGCCTGGGACTGCATCACACGCTTGGATTAGAGTATCGCATTAATCCAAATCTTCTTTTGGAAATGCAATATGACTACAATAGCCTGTTGCTGTGGCAGAAAGAGGATAAACGGATCATGCTCCGGCATTCGTTCCCATTTTAGGAACTCATAAAATTACTCTATGCAATTTTTTTCTTTACAAAGTTAGAAAATTTTCGTATTTTCCCTGTTGCATTTTTTCGGAGGTAACAAAATGAATCTGCGACATGTCATCCGAGTTCGGATCGAGCAGATAATTGCAATTGGTTTGCTGTTAATGGCGATCCCTTGTATCGTAGATGGTCAATATTCTACGGTCAAATTATTAGGGGTAACCATCGAAGGTCTGAAAACCGCTGATCCAGCAATCATTCAAATTAACTCGGGCTTGACCCAGGGCAAAGAAATTACAGCCGATGATATCCAAACCGCCATAAAGAACTTATGGAGCTTAAACCTGTTTTCAGATGTCGAAATCTACCAAGATAAAGAACTGCCAGGTGGTATTTACGTAACGATTCGAGTGAAAGAATATCCGCGATTGGAAAAGTATGAGTTAGTTGGCAATAAAAAGCTCAAAAAAGAGGATATTGATAAAGAATTGTCGTTCTATCGGGGGCAGGTTGTTTCGCCTTATCAAATCAATAAGGCGCGGAAAAAATTGAAGAAGCTCTATGCAGATAAAGGGTATCTCCTGGCTGAAATTACCGCTGAAACCTATGAGGCTGAAAAGGACGGCAAAACGATCTTGACCTTCAATATCAAAGAAGGGGAGAAGGTCCAGATCAAGAAGATCAATTTCGCGGGAAATGAAAATATCTCCAGCAGCAAATTGCGCAAGCAAATGAAGAAGACCAAGGAAGATCGTTGGTGGCGGGGCGCCGATTTCAATCGCAAGGAGTACGAAAAAGACCTAATGAAAGTGGTCGAATATTATCAGAATCACGGTTTTCGGGATGCTGAAATCTTGAGCGATTCCGTCTATTATGATGAAAATCGAAAGGACCTGTACATCGATATCGTGGTTCGTGAAGGAGAGCGGTATTATATTGGTGATATCAGTTTCGTTGGTAATAAAATTTATGGTAGCGAACTGCTGCAATCGCAACTGGGGTTCGCAAAAGGGGATGCTTACAGTCGAGAGAAGATTCAGAAAGCGATAATGGAACGCTTAGGGACGCTCTATTACGATAATGGGTATATCTACTCCCGCATCGATCCGCGCGAGACACCAGTAGCCCGGGATACGGTCGATATTCAATTCAATATCACCGAAGGGCAGCCGGTGAAGATTAACCTCATCCATATCGCTGGCAATACTAAGACCAAGGAAAAAGTGGTGCGCCGTGAGTTGCGCATTAATCCAGGCGATATTTTCAGTAAGGCCGCCCTGGAACGAAGCCAGCGGGATGTCTGGGTTTTGAACTATTTCTCCGATGTGAAAATCGATTACTGGCCGGTCAGTGATGATCAGATCGATCTGAAGTTCACCGTTGAAGAAAAATCTACCGACCTGGCCAATATGTCCGCGGGCTGGAGCGAGCGCGATAAAATCATTGGCAACATTGGGGTGGCGATGAATAACTTGTTTGGTAACGGTCAACAGCTCAGCTTTGATTGGAACTTTGGCCGTTATTATCGTTCGTTTCAGATCGGTTTCACCGAGCCCTGGTTGATGGATACTCCAACGCTGGCTGGATTTACGATCTACGACACCAAACGGGATGCTCAGTACATTGGATACAGCCAACGCAGCAGCGGGGGGCAGATCCGATTGGGCCGACGGCTTCGTTGGCCAGACAATTATTTCCGAGGAGATATTATCTATCGGATCGATCGCACCGAGCTGGGCGATTTTTCGCCTTACGTAATCGCGGCAAACCCCAACAATATCGTGGGGCAGGAGTGGCCATTGACGTCCAGCAGCATCACGCAAATTATCAGCCGCAATAGCCTCAACCGGCCGGAATTCCCGACTGATGGATCTGAGGTCTCATTTTCGGCTGAGTTCGCCGGCGGCTTTCTAGGGGGAAATGTCGGGTACCATAAATATACTTTTGCTGCAAGCTGGTTCACCCCAGCGATCTGGAAGTTGGTGCTATATAATCATGCAATGGCTGGCTATCTGGATGGCTGGACCAAAACCTCGAAGATCCCGTATCTCGAATATTTCTTTTTAGGTGGTGAAGGCATGACTCGATCGACGCCTTTGCGCGGCTATGATGATCCGTTGGCTGGCTATGCCACTTCCCCTGGCGGTAAAGTGATGCTCAAATATACTACGGAACTACGCTTCCCGATCATCCCCAATCCTACCATGTTCGGATTGATCTTTGCCGAAGCGGGAAATAGCTGGGTCAATATTTCGGATACTGACCCATTCGATTTGAGGCGTTCGGTAGGCATCGGGGCTCGGCTGTTTATGCCCATGATCGGGATCATCGGTTTTGATTATGCTTATGGCTTCGACAATTATGATGTCAATGGCCGGCGATATGGGAAATGGAAGCCACATTTTGTGTTTGGAAGAAGCTTTTAACAAATGAAATTGATCATCGCTGTTTCAGTGAACCAGCCATTGAGAGTGATCAAGGGGCAGCGGGATAAAAAGAACGAAAAATGTCAAATGATAGATCAGAATCAATTAACCATTTTTGAACAGTTATGGAGGATAAGATGTTACTCAGAAATCTAACCAAAATGATGTTAGCATTAGGTCTCATGGCGCTCATGGTGACACCAGGTTTTAGCCAGAAGATGAAGATTGGGATCGTTCATTCTCAGAAAGTGATTGCTGAATTGAAAGAATGGCAAGACGCTCAGAAGAAATTAGATGAAGTCATTCGTCAATGGGAGAATGAAGGTCAGGAGATGCTCCAAAAACTGCAACAGATGCGAGAGCAATTTGATGCTCAGAGTTTGCTGTTGAGTGAGACCAAGAAAAAAGAGAAGCAGCAGGAACTGGAAGCGTTAAGTATGCAATTGCAGAAGTTTCAGCGCGAAAAATTCGACCCGCAATCTGGAGAAGTGGTCCGAAAACAGGCGGAACTCATCCAACCAGTATTGGATAAGATCAATGCGGTGATTAAAAAAATTGGTGATGAAGAGAAATTCGATTACATTTTCGACACCAATAATGGTGCGATCTTATATTTCGGCAGTGATCAGCCTGATTTGACCGATCGCGTGCTGGCAGAGTTGAACAAAGGGCAATCTGTGAAAACCGAGCCAACTAAAGGAAAAGATAATCGATAATCCCCTCTTGGCGAACAATCTCAATTGAGTATCTGTTATGGAACTTTCATTAGCCGAAATTGCCTCGCTCGTTCAAGGAGAACTGGAGGGGGATGGTTCGATCATTATTCGCGGTGTGGCAAAAATCGAAACGGCCAGTCCTGGTGAAATTACTTTTCTATCCAATCCAAAGTATGCGAAATACGTAGAAACGACCCAAGCAGCCGCAATTCTGGTGAGTCATGATTTTCCAGCAACCGATCGGCCGGTGATTCGCACAAAGAACCCCTATTTCGCGTTTTTGAAAGTGCTGCAAGTCTTTCACCCTCCCCTCGTCACCGTGGCGGAGGGGGTTCATCCGACGGCAATAGTAGATGCCACGGCTCAGCTTGGAAAAAATGTCAGAATTGGGCCTCGTGTGGTAATTGATAGAGATTGTAAGATCGGGGATGAAGTGGTCATTCATCCTGGTGTGGTGCTCGGCCCCGAAGTGGAGATCGGCCATCATACGCTGATTTACGCGAACGTTACGGTGCGCGAACGGGTGAAGATCGGCAGCAACGTGATCATCCATAGCGGGACGGTGATCGGTTCCGATGGTTTCGGATTTGCGCGCGAAGGGCAGCAATATTTCAAGATCCCTCAGGTGGGAACGGTGATCATCGAGGACGATGTGGAGATCGGCGCAAATTGTGCGATTGACCGCGCGACGCTGGGCGCGACAGTCATCCATCGAGGGGCAAAACTGGATAATTTGATTCAGGTTGCCCATAATGTTGAGATCGGCGAGAACACGGTCATCGCAGCGCAAACTGGGATCTCTGGCAGTACCAAAATTGGAAAAAACGTCATGATCGGTGGCCAAGTGGGCTTTGTCGGCCACATTGAGATCGGGGATAACACCGTCATCGGTGCACAATCTGGGGTCTCGAAAAGTTTGCCCCAGAATTCGACCTATTTCGGCTACCCCGCAAGGCCTATGATGCAAGCCAAACGTGAGGAAGCTGCGCTGCGGCGACTGCCAGATTTGTTAAAACGAGTTTCCGAGCTGGAAGCCAGGCTAGAATCTTTACTCAATAAATGAAGGTTCTAAACTGCGATCAAAACCCTTGGCGCCACAAGATCGAACCTTCTAACGCATAATCAATACTGAGAAAAATGCGACTTGGCAACCACCATGATGATTTTGGAGACTCGCTTAAGGTTTATTCTTATGGAGGTGGGATGTTAAAGAATCAACGGACTATTAAGCAACCAGTTTCTATCTCTGGCGTGGGGCTGCATACGGGTAATAGCTCCACGCTAACTTTTCTGCCAGCACCTGAAAATTACGGCATTCGGTTCAAACGGACGGACATTCCCGATTGCCCGGAAATTTTGGCCGACATCGAACACGTCGTGGATATCTCGCGGGGCACGACCATCGGTCAGAACTGTGCCGTGATTCATACTGTGGAACACGTTTTGGCTGCCATCGCCGGTTTAGAGATCGACAATATTCTGGTGGAGCTGACGAACAATGAACCGCCAGTCATCGATGGCAGTGCGCTCCCATTCGTGGAAATTCTCCTCAAAGCCGGGTTTGAGACGCAAAACTCGCCAAAGGATTATATCATCATCGAAAATACGATCGCTTATCATAATGAGGAGCGCAAGGTTGACATCATTGTCGTCCCGTCGGATCAGTTCCGCATCACTTTCATGGTCGATTATCAGAACCCAGCGTTGGGCACGCAATATACCTCACTCTATTCATTGGAAGAAGAATTTGTCACCGAATTTGCTCCAGCACGGACGTTCTGCTTTCTCCATGAGGTGGAGATGCTCAAGGAGCAAGGGCTAATTAAGGGTGGGAATGTGGATAATGCCATTGTAATTATCGATCGCGAAATTGATCAAAGTGAGTTCGATCGGCTGAAACGGCTGTTCAATATTCCCAATTCAGTCGTCTTGGGATCCAACGGCATTCTTGGCGGCAAGGAGTTACGCTTCTACAACGAACCCGTGCGACACAAGGCGCTAGATCTGATCGGTGATTTAGCCTTATTAGGTGCGCCGTTGATCGGGCATATTGTGGCGGCGCGGTCGGGTCATGCAGCCAATGTGGAATTGGTGAAGGTGCTTCGCAAGGAATTTGAAAAGAAGAAAATTACTTCCAAATATCAAAAGCGGGCGGCTGGCAAAGGTGTGGTCCTGGATATCAATGCCATACAGAAGATCCTGCCGCATCGCTATCCGTTTCTATTGGTTGATAAGATCATCGATTTGGTTCCCAAGCAGCATGTGGTCGGGATCAAAAATGTCACTGCCAATGAGCCGTTTTTCATCGGCCATTTTCCAGATCGACCGATTATGCCGGGGGTGTTGATCATCGAAGCCATGGCCCAGGTCGGCGGTATCTTGTTGTTGGATGCAGAGGCAGATCCCTCGGACAAGTTGGTGTTTTTCACTGGAATCGATAATGTCAAATTTCGCAAGCCAGTTCTGCCAGGCGATCAACTCCGATTTGAATTGGATATGGTTCGCTATCGCCGATCGATTTGCAAAATGGTCGGAAAAGCTTTTGTCGGAGACGATCTGGTCTGCGAGGCAGAACTCTCTGCTGCCGTGGTTCCACGATAATTAGGAAAGTCGAAAACAAGGTGAAAAATCCAGGAGAAAGATTGTGACGAATATCCATCCTACGGCGATTGTTGATCCGAATGCGCAACTGGGCGAAGATGTAACAGTTGGACCTTATTCTATTATTCAGGACGATGTGATTATTGGTGATGGCTGTCAGATTGGCTCGCACGTGCTCATCCACGCCGGCACGCGGATGGGAAAACGTTGCAAGGTATTCCATGGAGCAGTGTTGGGCACAGACCCTCAAGATTTAAAATACGCTGGCGAAAAGACCACCCTCGAGATCGGCGAGAGCACGACGATCAGGGAATTTTGTACGTTGAATCGGGGTAGTTCCCATCGGATGAAAACTGTGGTCGGCTCAAATACGCTGTTAATGGCGTACGTCCACGTTGCCCACGACTGCATTATTGGCAATCACGTCATCTTGGCCAATGCAGTGAATATGGCGGGGCATGTCATTATCGAGGACTATGCTTCAGTCGGGGGAATGACGCCCATCCACCAGTTCGTCAGAATTGGCAAACATGCCTTTGTTGGTGGAGGGCTGCGAGTGCCAAAAGATGTGCCTCCGTATATCTTGGCCGCAGATGAGCCGCTGACCTATGAGGGGATCAATCGGGTGGGGCTATCGCGCCGAGGTTTCTCCCCTGAAACCATGATGAAACTTCGTCAGGCCTATAAATTGCTTTATCGATCCAACCTGAACGTATCCCAGGCCTTGGCCCAGATCGAGGCAACTGTTGAACTGATTCCAGAGGTGCAAGACGTCATTAACTTTATCCGAACCAGCGAACGTGGTATCATTAAATAACCGATGAACAATTGGCGATTTCTCAATACTGGGGCCAAAAACGGCTTTTTGAACATGGCCATTGATGAAGTCCTGGCCACTCGAACGGTGCCGAAGGATAACTGGTCGATTTTCCGAGTCTATCAATGGCGACCGTATGCGATATCTTTGGGCTATAATCAAAATCCTGAGGATTTGGATTTAGAGAAATGCCGACAGGACCATATCGATGTGGTGCGGCGACCGACGGGCGGAAGGGCGGTTTTGCACGCTGAAGAGATCACGTACAGTATTATTGTGCCTAAAAATTCCGATTTCTATTCGAAAGAGATTTTGATCACTTATAATCGCATTAATAAAGGAATATTGCAGGGACTGCAGTTGCTTGGGGTCAAAGCGGAATTGGTGGAACATGCGACCGCTGAAAAGAAGAGTCGCGCGAAGGACTCCATTCCGTGTTTCTCGAGATCGGCCAAGTTTGAAATCGCATACGAGGGAAAAAAGCTGGTCGGCAGCGCTCAGCGTCGCTATGAAAATTCGATCCTGCAACATGGTTCAATCCTGGTTGGGACTTATCATTTGCGAGTGGCAGACTATATCAAAGGGCTAAAAGGGGCTCGGGCTGAACGCTTTCGTCAGGCATTAGCGGAAAAAACGATTTCGATCAGTCAAATTTTATCTGCCCCAGTTAATTACGATCGAATTGTTTGGGCACTGAAAACTGGCTTTCAACAATGTTTCGATATTCACTTCTTCGAGGGACAATTAACGCCTCAAGAATATGCTGAGGCCCAGAAGCTCGCCAAAAAATATCAGAACTTAGGAGGATAAGCCTATGAAAACCCGATTCATCTCGATTCTGCTGATGATCGTAGGGCTCATCGTTAGCGTTGGTGTTGCTGTGAGTCAGGATTTGAACTTGGAAAATATGGTTCGACCTCCCAGCACGGTCAGTGATCCTGAGCAAGCACGGGCACAGGCGATTTCCAACCTGGATGAGGCAATCGCGCCATTGCTGGATCTGTTCGCTTTTTATACCGGTGGCGGCCTCTACCATTCCGCCAAGGTCCATGGATTGGGAGGTTTTGACGTCGGCGTACGCGTAGTGACGATGCTGATCACAGAAGACCAGAAACCAACTCTGCCATTTCCTCAGAGTCAGGATTTCAAGCCTGCCCAGGGTGGGATTTTCCGCAATGTCGACCTCATGCCTTTGCCGTTGCTTCAGGTGAGCATCGGGCTGCCAGGGGATCTTGAGGCGATGGGACGCTTTTTCACCTACCCCCTTGGCGAGGGCGAGGACGAAGGAAATATCACGCTGATCGGACTGGGGGTCAAATACGGTTTATTACAAAATATTCTGCTTCCCAGGATTGCCATCGTTGCCTCGTACCATTATCTCCAGGTTCCTGAGAAATTCGATTTTGCCAGTGTCAATGATATCAGTGCGGCCCTGGTCATCAGCAAAGGCTTCCCGCTGATCGATTTCTATGGCGGTATCGGGTACGATTATACCACCCTCAAGGTGAAGCTCCAATTGGGCAATCCGATCGGCGAAGTTAATAAAGAATATAATCGGGGCAATGTTCGCGGCAATGTGGGCCTAAAGATCAAGCCAATTCCGTTTCTATTCATTCATGCCGATTACAATTTTGGCGGCTTTCAGGGATTCAATGCCGGGCTGGGCTTGAGTTTTCGCTAATATTGCAACTGCCCCAGCACGACGGTTCGCGGTTGGGGCTAGAATCTAATAAAACTTCATTGACTTGGCATGAAACGCATTACCCTGCTGGGCGCTACCGGCTCGATCGGCAGAAATTGCCTGGAGGTCATTAGAGCTCATCCACAAGATTTCAAGATCATTGGCCTTTCCACCCATCATCGGGTGGATTTGCTATATCAGCAGTGCCAGGAATTTCGACCTGTTGCAGTGTGCATCACTGGGGACAATTTCCCGCTTGCTGTCCTCGATCAGATCGCCGCGCTAGGGATCGAGATCATGACCGGGGAAGAAGGGCTATTAGAGCTGGTCCATCGCTACGATGTCGATGTGCTGGTCAATGGGCTGGTAGGCATCAGCGGATTGCACGCCACCCTGGCTGCCATCAAGGGCCGAACCGAAATCGCATTGGCCAATAAAGAGCTTTTGGTCATGGCCGGGGGCATCATCATGTCCCTAGCAGATATCTATGGCGTGAGAATATTGCCGATCGATAGCGAGCACAGCGCGATTTTCCAATGCCTGCAGGGTGAAAACCCATCGCAGATCCATCGGGTGATTCTTACGGCTTCTGGCGGACCGTTTCAAAAATACTCCCCAGAACAATTAGCGCAAGTCACTGTGGAGCAGGCAGTGCAGCACCCCAATTGGTTCATGGGAAGAAATATTAGCATCGATGCCGCAACGCTAATGAACAAAGGATTTGAGGTCATTGAAACCCATTGGCTGTTTGGCGTGCCTGGCGACCGAATCGAGGTGGTTATTCACCCTGAATCCATCATTCATTCCATGGTGGAATTCGTCGATGGCGCGATCAAAGCGCAGATGGCAATTCCTGATATCCGGCAAGCGATCCAATATGCCCTAACTTATCCAGAGCGCAAACCGCTGGAGTGTCAGCGAGTCTCCTTCGATCGCATCAGACAGTTGAGCTTTGAACCGCCTGATCTGCAGCGATTTCCAGCGCTAAAACTGGCTTATGAAGCGTTGAAGCTTGGAGGCACTGCACCTGCCGTATTGAACGCCGCCAACGATCGTGCCCGTCAAGCCTTTATTGAGAAACAAATCAAATTCACTCAGATCCCAAATCTGGTAGAGCAAGCCCTTGATCAACACAAGGTGATCGAAAATCCTGGATTGGAAGATTTATTGGCCTCAGATATCTGGGCAAGAAATTTTGTGGATGAAATTGTTCAACAGCAGCAGGTCCTGGTGGTGTCATTTTGATTCCAGATCTGCCTTATCGGAATTAAAGCTGGAAAAAGCAAAACGATCAGATCAAATTGAAATTGAGACAGTGAATCTATGCCCTTCTTCTAACAGGGGCAGAAGAATGAATCATTCAAAACTTCATGTCGATCTTCGCAGAACAAAGAGAAAAATCAGTTCTGCGTTGCATGGGGAGATGAGAATGATAGGAGTGCAAATTTTTATCGATTGTTTGGAGTGAATTCAATGGAAGCAATTTTGAGATTGGTGATTGGCCTTGGGATTTTGGTATTTGTGCATGAATTCGGACATTTTATTTTGGCTAAGCTGGTGGGAATTCGGGTGGACCGGTTTTCATTAGGCTTTCCCCCTCGAATGATTGGAAAAAAGATCGGCGATACGGATTATTGCATCTCGTGGATCCCATTAGGTGGTTATGTGAAATTGGCTGGCATGATCGATGAGAGTATGGATAAGGACGCCATCAAGGGCGAACCGTGGGAGTTTATGTCAAAACCCATCTATCAGCGATTCATGGTGATCCTGGCTGGCCCTGTGATGAATATCGGCCTTGCCATTTTGATTTTTGGCAGCATCGCTTACTTTTCGGGGATTAAAGAGCCAGTTGGTCTGGCCGTCGGTCATATCAAATCACCCCAGGTTGCAGCGGTAACAGGCTTACAGAGTGGAGATGTGATCGTAAAAATGAACGATCAACCGGTTTTGACCTGGGCTGAGCTTGAGGCGAAATCCAAAGGGCTGGATACGATACGAATTGCCTTCGAGCGGGAGGGAGCTTATCATACGACAGTTTTTGCAGCGAATTATTTAGACAGCCTCCCTCAAACAGTGCCAGCCATTGTTGGTGATTTGCAGGAAGGATTTCCTGGCAAGGCGGCTGGGCTTCAGGTCGGCGATCGGATTATTTTCATTGATGAACAGCCGATTCGAACCTGGGAGGAAATGACCGAGGTGATTCATAGCAGTCCCGAAAAGCCCTTGCAATTCGTCTGGCTTCGTCAGACCGATACATTGCGAGCAACGATCGTCCCAAAGCGACAGAAGCTTCAGGATCGCGAGATCGGCTTGATCGGCATCAGTCTGGCTGTTCAAGAGAAAGACATCAATCTCGTGCAGGCCATTGCGTATGGGGGCAGTTATTCCTGGCAGATCACTCGACTCATCGGTAGATCGCTCAAAATGATCATTACTGGTAAGCAGGATTTTAAAGAGGCCTTTGCTGGACCTATCATGATAGCCAAAATGGCTAAGGATAGCGCGCGTGAGGGCGAGTCGAATTACATCGCTTTTATCGCATTTCTGAGTTTGAACCTCGGCCTGCTCAATTTGCTCCCCATCCCAGTGCTCGACGGCGGTCATCTGCTCTTCCTGACGATTGAGGCGATCATCCGTCGGCCAATTTCACCGAAAGCAAAATTGGTTATTCAGCAAATCGGAATGGCCTTGATTATCGCCCTCATGTTGTTCGTGATCATCAATGATATCCGTCGCGTCTGGTAAAAGGATTTTTAAATGGCAATCAAGTAAATCCCCCACTCTGTTGGGGGATTACTTTATGGTTTGAATAGTTCTCAAGTCTTGTTCAATCAAGCAATAAAAAAGCTTGACAATGAGCGATAATTTTGCTATTTTTTTGAGGCACGATGAAAAAATCGCTCCATTTTATGGCCACAGAAAAGCAAAACTAATTTCATATAAATCGTAATCAGGACGGTAAATTTACTATCTCAATGTGGAAAGGGATCTGATATGATGAAGTTAGCCGAAAGGATGTCTCGATTAGGAACCGAAACTGCTTTTGAGGTGCTAGCAAAGGCAAAGGCACTGGAGGCCCGAGGTCAGCAAGTCATTCATCTCGAGATTGGGGAGCCAGATTTTGATACTCCGCGCAATATCATTGATGCTGCGATCAAAGCGCTGAATGAAGGCAAAACCCATTATAGCCCCGCAGCAGGGATCTCAGAACTCCGCGAGGTGCTGGCCGAAGACATTGGAAAACGTCGGAACATTAAAATCCAGCCCGATCAAGTAGTGGTCACTCCAGGGGCAAAGCCGATCATGTTTTTTACGATTCTTGCCCTGGTTGATGAAGGAGATGAGGTGATGTATCCCAATCCCGGTTTCCCGATTTATGAATCGATCATCGACTTCGTCGGAGCAAAATCAGTTCCTTATCCACTTCGAGAGGAGAAAGAATTTCGGTTCGATATCGACGAGTTCATGTCCCTGATCTCAGATCGAACCAAGCTGATTATTTTGAACACGCCGCAAAATCCGACTGGCGGCATTTTGACCGAAAGCGATCTAAAAGCAGTAGCCCAGGTGGCTCAAGAAAAAGATATCTACGTGCTATCCGATGAAGTTTATATGAACATAATCTATGAAGGCGTGCATCATAGCATCGCTTCTCTTCCCGGGATGCAAGAGCGGACCATTATTCTGGATGGATTTTCAAAGACCTATGCTATGACTGGCTGGCGATTGGGATACGGGGCCATGCCCAAAGATTTGGCGGACAAAGTCGTCCAATTGCAGATCAACAGCAACTCCTGCACCGCCACTTTCTCGCAATATGCCGGCATTGAAGCAATTCGCGGTCCCCAGGATGCAGTTTATCAAATGGTAGCAGAATTCAAAAAACGTCGAGATGTCATCGTTGACGGTCTGAACGCTATTCCCGGCTTGAGTTGCTTACGGCCCCATGGTGCCTTCTATGTGTTCCCAAATATCAAACAATTGGGGATCGATGGGAAAAAATTTGCAGATCTATTATTGGAAAAATTTGGCGTCGCGGTTTTGTCTGGAACCGCATTTGGCAAATACGGCAACGGGTACCTCAGACTCTCTTATGCCAATTCCATTCCCAATATCGAAAAAGCACTCGATCGAATTGAACAAGCAGTGAAATCCATCAAAGCATAAGCTGGTTTAAACCACATGCGCGAGATTCCAGATTATTTTATATCTGATTTAAAGACGAGGAAAGGGAAATAACACCAATGATCAAAAAGACTGCGCTATACGAAATCCATCAAAGACTGGGGGCGAAAATCGTCGAGTTCGCTGGGTTCTACATGCCGATTCAATACAAAGGGATCACCGAGGAGCACCTCCGAGTGCGACATGCTGTCGGGATGTTCGACGTTTCTCACATGGGAGAATTTGAGTTTGTCGGCCCACGAGCCACGGATTTCTTGCAATTGATGACTATTAATGATGTAAAAAGCTTAAACCTCTATCAGGCTCAGTATTCTGCTATGTGCTATGATGATGGCGGGATTGTGGATGATCTCTTGATCTATCGTTTTCCTGAAAAATATATCATGGTAGTGAATGCTGCCAATATTGAAAAAGATTTTGCCTGGCTGCTCAAGCATCTCATCGATGGCGTGATCATGAAGAATCGCAGTGATGACTATTCCCTTTTAGCCGTCCAAGGCCCAAAAGCTGCCGCCACCCTCCAGAAATTGACTCGAGTCAATCTGGCCGAAGTTAAGACCTATTGGTTCACAGAAGGTGAGCTGGCTGGAGTAAAGATGATGATTGCTCGCACTGGCTACACGGGCGAGGATGGCTTCGAACTCATGTTCGCCGCGGAGCATTCTGAGCGCGTTTGGGAAGCTGTGATGCAAGCTGGCAAGGAATTTGATATCGAGCCGATCGGCTTGGGCGCCAGGGACACGTTGCGTTTGGAGATGAAGTATTGCCTTTATGGCAATGACATCGATCAGACCACCAACCCGCTGGAGGCAGGCCTAGGATGGATCACAAAATTGGATAAAGGAGATTTTATCGGCCGCGATGCCATTCTGAAAGCGAAAAATGATGGCTTAAAACGGAAGCTCATCGGGTTTGAAATGGACGGCCGAGCTATCCCGCGCCATGGCTATCCGATTTATGCGAATTCAGAAAACATCGGGACCGTCACCAGCGGCATGTTCTCTCCGATGTTGCAAAAGCCAATTGGCCTGGGTTATGTGGCCGTCGCTCACGCCGCCATTGATTCGCCTTTACAAATCGATATTCGCGGGAAACAATTCCCAGCTAAAGTGGTGAAAACGCCGTTCTATAAACGGCCCTATTAGATCATCGTTGCGAAGCTTCGAACATTCGCAGCGATTGGATTGTGAACTTTTCAGGTGGTTCGACCATCCGATTTGGAACTGATTCCATCGCTTAAAGTGATGGAATCAGTTCCAAACCTATGCGATTGGAAGAAGAGAAAATTGCGCAAAAGTTTCATTTGGATGATCTTGATGAAACTGCCATTAGATTAATCTATAAATCGTGACTATAAGCTGTTGTGGTAATAGATAGATAACAAAGGGATTCTGTTTGAAGATCGATGTGTTTCTCAGTCGCTCAGAGATTCAAGCTGAGAGATTGAAGGATCGTTTGGCTCTTATTATTGATGTCTGGCGCGCCAGTAGTAGCATGATTACGGCCCTGGCTAACGGGAGTCGCTCGATCATCCCGGTAGCCGAGGTGGCTACTGCCAGACAATTGTTGCAACGCTATCCCCCGGGTTCGACATTGCTGGCTGGTGAACGGAATGAGCTGCCAATCCCCGGGTTTGATCTTTCTAATTCACCATTGGAATACCGCAGTGATCAAATCAAAGGGAAACGGATCATCTTTACCAGTTCCAATGGTGCGCAATTGTTTGATGTTGCGCGAACGGCTCGGAGCATAGTGGTGGCTGGCTTTTTAAATAGCTCACGGATCAGCGAATATATTTTAGAAAACCGACTCGATGTTGCCATGCTCTGTGCCGGAAAAAATGCACAATTCGGCCTTGAGGATGCAGTTTGCGCGGGCATGATCATTCGAAAAATTCAACAACATTCCGTCGATCAAGAACAACTCGAACTCAATGATGGTGCGCGGGCAGCGCTGATATTATATAAGTATTACGCCAATGACCTTTCTCAAATGATCCATCACGCCTCTCATGGTAGGAGATTGATGGAGTTGGGACAAAGGAACGATCTATTGGCTTCTCTCGCAGTGGATGCCATTCCAATTGTCCCAAAAATGAGAAACGGCGAGCTTATTTTATCGGACGAGGAGTGATGTTGTTAGCGATCGGGCTTTAAAGATGGATATCAAAAAAAAGCAAAAGATTGTTGGAATTTTGCTCACTTCATTGGGAGCTTTTACTTTCCTCAGCCTAATGTTCTTTTCAGTGGAGGATAGCTTCCGTGCTAAAAGTGAGATCAAAAACTTGATGGGTGTCGTCGGCGATGAAATATCTCGGCTATTGATCATCCGGACCATCGGTCGAGCAAGTATCGTATTCCCGATATTGATCATGCTTTGGGGCATTCATCAAATGATCGGTAAGAAGATTAAGCCGATCAAGAAAATTACGATCTACGCCCTGTTGTTTAGCATTTATATCTCGATGACATTGGCATTTTACGGAATGATCAGAGCCAATCTCGAGGTCGATGAGACGATCGGACTCGCCTTTCGCAATGAACATCTCCACTGGTGGGGTCAGCTTGGCGAAATGATGAGCGAGGCGTTCCATGGCCTGTTCGGGACGATTGGCAGCGCGATCCTATTCCCAACCATTGTTGCGATCACAATTTTATATGTGTTTGACATAAAATTTGAAAAGATCAAATCCCGATTAGTCCCTCGATTGACAAAGTTTATTGCGAAGGTCACTGGACGTTACGATCCGCGCAAGTTTAAACCCAAGAAACCTATACCCGATATCCGAGATATTCTGGAGCTTGGCCGCAAACCTAAAGAGCCAACCCCTGCGATATTTGAACCAGAAGAGCCAGAACCAGCTCTCGAAGCCGAGCCAGAAGCAAAATTTGCTGCACCGGCTGGCCCGATCAGTGAACAACAGCAATTAGGAGAACCAGCCGCTTCAGAGAGGATCGCAGCGGAGCCGCGGCCAAAGCCACAACCTCCTAGAAAATACTACTTCCCATCGGCGCAAATATTGGATGAACCTGTCGGCCAGGATGACGAGGTTACCTGGGACGAATTAATGAACAGCGCCAAAACACTCGAAGAAAAACTCGCAGACTTTGGAATTCAAGGCAAAGTTGTCGAGATCAACCCTGGTCCAGTCATTACGCGGTTCGAATTGGAGCCAGGATTGGGCGTGAAGATCAATCGCTTCACCAGCTTGGCTGATGATCTGGCGCTGGTGATGCGGGCCAAAAGGATCCGCGTGGTTGCCCCAATTCCTGGCAAGGCGGCCATCGGGGTCGAAATCCCCAACCGAAAGCCATCCACTGTTTATATCAAGTCAGTCATCGATTCTCCGCAATTTCGCTCGGCGGAATCGCCGTTGACCATGGCGCTGGGCAAAACGATCGCTGGGGAGATATATGTAGATGATCTGGCCCGGATGCCGCATCTATTGATCGCTGGCGCTACTGGGTCTGGGAAAAGCGTCTGCCTCAATACCATTATCGCCAGCATCCTGTTTAAGGCTCATCCCTCTCAGGTGCAATTGGTCCTGATCGATCCAAAACGATTGGAATTGAGCGTTTATGCGGCGCTGAAAAATCATCATCTCGCCTATCGGCCAGATCTCGAAGAAGAAGTGGTGACGAATCCCAATAATGCTGTCGCGGTTTTGCGTAGCCTGGAAATGGAGATGGAGCGACGCTATGAGTTATTAGCCAAAGCCGGGGTGCGCAACATCGAGGATTATAACAATTGGATCAAAGCCTTGAGCCCGGAGCAACGCGCTGAGTCCATTCATCAGCGGCCCTTGGAATACGTGGTCTTGATCATCGATGAACTCGCGGATCTGATGTTGGTCGCCGCTCGTGAGGTCGAAGAACCGATTGCGCGGCTCACCCAGATGTCTCGTGCGGTTGGCATCCATTTGATCGTCGCTACCCAGCGGCCTTCGGTCGATGTGATCACTGGTGTGATCAAGGCTAACTTTCCAGCGCGGATCGCGTTTCAGGTTGCTTCAAAGACCGACTCCCGCACCATTCTCGATATGAATGGAGCGGAAAAATTGTTAGGCCGGGGGGATATGCTATTTTTGCCGCCAGGAAGCCCTGAGCCCATTCGCATCCATGGCGCCTATATTTCACACGAGGAAGTAAAACGAATTGTCGAGCACATCCATCAACAGCCTCCTCAAGAGCCAAAATTTTTGCTGCCCACTGGGGAAGATGAAGCGACAGCAAACTATAACCGACGATTTCGGGACGAACGCGATGAGTTGTTCAATGAAGCGTTGAAACTCGTAGTGCGCCACCAACAGGGATCCGTTTCATTGCTCCAGCGGCGTCTGAAAATCGGTTACGCCCGAGCTGCCCGCCTGATCGATCAATTAGAAGAGGCTGGCTTTGTCGGTCCATTCGACGGTAGCAAGGCCCGTGAGGTATTGGCCGATGAAGAACAATTGAAAGAGATGGGAATTTATTAATACAACTCGCCTCGAATATCAACCATGGCTTGCTGAAACTAGCGGCCAAAACAGTGCAAGAAATGCCCGATGCGATGGCGTAATTCAGAACATTCAAAAAAGATTTTAGCTTTATTAAAATGGTAATTCAAAATATCATCTAATACACGAGGAAATTATGAAACCGATTCTGATTTTAACAGGAATGATGCTTGTCATAAACCTTTTTTGTCTTCAAACAGCGAACACATTGGCTCAAGATCCAAGAGCAGTAGAAATCATCAATAAAGTCAAGGCGAAGTACGATGC
Source organism: candidate division KSB1 bacterium (assembly GCA_034506395.1). NCBI lineage: Bacteria > Pseudomonadati > Candidatus Zhuqueibacterota bacterium. The sequence goes on from JAPDPQ010000014.1 coordinate 105,086, forward strand.
ACTGACCAGTTTTCAGGCTGACTTTGAACAGACATCCTATTGGAAATTAGCGGATAATGTGCAGCAACAGAAAGGACGACTTTGGCTGAAAGGCAAAGATAAGTTCCGCATTGAAACGCAAGACCAGATCATTGTATCAGACGGCAAAACGGTCTGGACCCATTCGTTATACAACAATCAGGTGATCATCGATAGGATTGAAAATTCCTCCGACGAAATTCGATTGCCAAAGGATCTGTTCCTGAAATATTCTGAAAACTACAGCCCACGATTTGTCGCCAATGAAATTATCGATCAACAAGACTGCGCTGTGGTCGAGTTAAAGGCGAAATCAGATGACATTTTCATCAAAACGATGAAAATTTGGATCAATACCAAGATCTCAGTACCGATCAAAATTGAGCAAACCGATATTAACGATAATCTCAACACATATCGTTTACTCAATGTGGATCTCAATAAGCCCCTATTAGACAAGCTGTTTCATTATGCCATTCCCGATTCGGTTGAAATCATTGATATGAGATAAACTGCAAGAAAATAACTTTCCATTTAAAAATTGACTTGGTTTTAATTTTATGAAGGAGGCTGTTATTAAAATTTATTAAATTTCATGAAATCACTTGACTAATGTGGAAAATATCTTTATTTTTGGACGTTCGAGATTTGGGGGGCGAACATAATCGAGGAGTATGCATCAATGGATCAGCAGCAAGATCGTCAAGTGACTTTTCAAGACTATTTGAGAATCCTCTATCGCGGTAGATGGATCATTTTGATATCCTTCCTCACCGTAGTGGGCTTTGTGACCTACTACACCTTCACCATGACCCCAATTTACCGTTCCACTGTTAAGGTGATGATAAAGGACAATAGTGGCGTTCAGCAGGCGCTGTTTAATGTTGTTGACTTCATGGAGAAAGAGAAGAAGATCAACAATCAGGTAGAAATTTTGAATAGCAGTACCCTAGCGGAGAGCGTCATCAAGCGACTAATGAGCAGCGAAGAAGCTGATCGCTTGTACATTTTGGGTTACGATCCTGAGAATCGCCTCTCGGGCTTTAGCGTAAAAAAGGCGTTTCAGCAACTCTTCGACGAAGGATCAAATAATGCTCGATCTTCGCAAGACGAGGCATCACCACAACCGCTATTGCCACGGGAATATGAACAGAAGCTCCATGAAATCATCAGACAACTGCAGAGCAATATGAGCGTGGAGCCGATTCGAAATACCGACATGATTCGGATCAGCGTCACAGCACCATCGCCAACCGAAGCTGCATATATTGCCAACACGATAGCCCAGGTCTATAAAGAACAAAATCAATTGGCCAGTCAAGAGGAAGTCAGAAAGGTAAAAGATTTTTTAGGCGAACAACTCAGCGTTTTTCAGGAACAATTGCGTGAGTCCGAACAAGCGCTGAAAGAATACAAAGAACGGGAAAAATTTGTGGCTCTGCCCCGAGAAGTTGATGAGTTGGTCACCAAGCTGGCTGAGGTCGAAAAACTGTATCGGGAAGCTGAAGTTGAGTTGAATTCCAATCGGGAGCGGCTGAGTTATATTGACGAGCAATTGGGCGCAAGCAAGAAGAATTTGAACATGCAAAACATTTTAACCGCGCCATTCTTGAATGAGTTGAACCAAAAAATGGTTGAGTTGGAGACCCAAAAAACGCGTTATATTGCATCAGTTATCAACCACGGCGTTTATGATCCCAACGATCCAAATATTTTAAAGTTCAATGAACAAGCTAAGCTACTGGAAGAGAAATTGCGAGCTGGAATAACCCAACTAGCCGCTGCTGAAACCGGAGACCCCATTACATTATCAGAAGAGCTATTTCAGAGGAAAATTGAAGTTGAGGCTACCATCCAGGCATTATTGCCAAAGGTAGAAGCTTTGAAAAAAATTGTGGCGGAGTATAATCAAGAATTGGAGAAAATTCCAGAACGTAGCCTGAAACTCGCACGATTAGAACGGGCCGCCCGGCTGGATGAAAAAATCACTTTGATGATGAAAGAAAAGTACGAAGAGACGCGCATCACCGAGGTGGGGCAGCTTGGCAACGTCCGCATCATCGATCCCGCCAAACCAGATTACGTCCCTATCAAGCCGAAAAAGCAGATGAATATCCTTCTGGGCATCGTGATGGGTTTGGGATTGGGGATTGCAATGACCTTTATTTTAGAGTATTTTGACAATTCGGTCCGATCCGCTGCCGATATCGAACGACTCGGTATCCCGATTTTGGGAGCAATTCCAGTAATCAGAATCGAAGATACAAATTCAAAGCTCGGAAATAATGGTAAACACCGCCTCTCGGACCATGCCAACGCCGGAGAAGCCAAGGCAATGGTTAGTCGTTTAATTACTCATTTTGCCCCAAAGTCGCCGATCTCGGAGGCGTATCGAAGCTTAAGGACGAGCATTCAATACGCTCGCGCCGACAGCCCTCTGAAAACGATCGTCATTACCAGTCCTGGCCCCCAGGAGGGAAAGTCAACAACGGTAGCTAATCTCGCCATCACCATTGCGCAAATGGGAACAAAAACATTGCTGGTCGATACCGATCTTCGTCGGCCCATCTTGCATTCCATTTTTAATATCAATCGCTCCAAGGGCATCTCGAATTATTTAATTGGCAAAGCCGATCTCGATGAGGTAATTTTTAAAACAGAAATTGATAATTTATTTGTCATTCCCAGCGGGACTCTGCCTCCAAATCCGTCAGAATTATTGGGCTCCGTTTCTATGAAGCAATGCATCAGCGAATTGAAAAAACGATTCGATGTCGTATTATTCGATAGCCCGCCGATTATGGCCGTCACAGATGCGGCCGTGATCAGCTCCGAAGTGGATGGAGTTATCTTGGTCGTCAAAGCCGGCCAAACCGACCGAAACGCAGTCCAGCGAAGCTTCGAAATCCTACGGAGTATTCCCAATCGGATCTTGGGTGCATTGCTCAATGTGGTCAGCGTGGATGGCGTCTACGGCTCATATTATTATTACTATTATCACTATTATTATTACGGCAAAGACGGAATTAAGCACCACCGGCGTTCAAAAAGCCGGAGCTAAAACGAAAAAACCAGTTTTTTCTTTTCAAATAAATATAGAGTCTGAATTATTTGGGCTATCGTTGCTTATTCAGATATTTTTGAGCTTGCTAAAATTTTCACAAAATAATTTTATGAATCATGAGCAATCATAATTTTCAATTTTTGATTCGTTCAATTAGCGGTGCTTATTGTTCATTCTAATATTGCTCTGCTAAATTTAATTGTTTGAAATATTCGTATCTTGAATTCGAATGCAAAGATCTTCTAATTTGGTAATTCGCAAGTCAATAATGATGTCTAGATCCGTTTAGTCTATCTTGTGGCTAAATTCGATTTTGCCATTTTCAATTGAGTTTATTAGGGATAATTCGATTGATATTTGATCATCTTCTCAACAATTAACCGACTTGAATTAGATACAAAAAGGAACGAAACAATGAAAGAGACATTAGAAAGTTTTCCAAGGAATACGCTAAGACAAGCAGAACTTGCGCTGAAAGGATGGAAAGAATTAATCGATCAGCTAAATGTGCCGAATCTAACAATTGAAGCATTCGAACAGAAAATCAAATTTGCTGCGGAAAAGGTCGAATTGGCCGAGAAACTTAAGCAAGAGCGCAGCAAAGCCGTGAAAGTCCGTAACGAAAGCCTGAAGGATGTTTGGGACTTAACGAAGCGGATCAGAAACGCTGCTAAGGCAACTTTTGGGGATAACTCAACTAAAATTGAAAAATTTGGCGGCAAAATCACTCGCCAACGTGTGAAATCACGGGCTGAATAATACAGGGGAAAATTTCTAAAAATCAAATTTATCACCCAATACAAAAATACCTTCCCGCCTTCCGACCATAAACGATGATTAGGGCTTAGGGCGTTATGGGATGCGGTGATTTAATCATAGTTCTGCAGATTTCCTTTATCGAATCATCTGAACAAATTGCGAATCACGTGACATGAACAATTAGCTCGACAAGACAAGCCTAAAATATCGAACGGCCACTTTTTGCTTTTGAAAATCAACATGCAAAAGTTAAAGCGAGCGTTTGAATTTCTATTTTTTTTTGGTGCATCATGGTCTTGGCCGTTTTTCGTTAAGTTTATTAATTTTCAGAAGGATAAAATGCAATATTTTTCGAAAAGGCTTTGGACCAAACAAAATTGGCATATTTCACTCAGTCTGTCTTGATAAACTTTGTGATTCGTCGCGGTATTTGTTCATGCGATTTTTCTCAAATAGCAAAATGTTAATGTTCTGTCTTTGAGCAATAAATTGTTAAATACAAAGCTTTTAATATTATAGAATAAAAACGATATATAGAAATAATTATAATAAAAATTGATGTATATCACAATAGGAAATGCAATTCTCATTTACCTTTTAATGTGAAAAAAAACTATAAATAAAATTAAAATTATTGCACATGCAAATGCTTTAAAATTAATAAGAAGCACATTGTTACAATCTAGCCATAATGATTGACTATTAGATTAGAAATTATATATTATAGACTCGTTGTTTGGGGGTGAATGAGTGCTTTAAGTAAAAGCGAAATATGAAGCTTGCCCGCAATGCGTTCACAGCATGAACGATAATTGATCATTCGATCTGATGACATTACGAACCAGTTGATATGTTCAATCCAGTGCTCGCCTAAGGATATTGAGATTTCGCTTACATTGCGGGAATTTAATCAATAATCCATATTTGCCTTAGTCAGATTTCAGTTTAATATGCTTTTTCATCTCCTTTTTGAGGAGAAAGTTTTCATATTCTCCCTTTGAAGGAGAGACAGGGCATAGCAGATTCGAAAGTAATCATCATCTGATTTATATTTTATTTTAAAATTCAGAAAATATTCCTTGCGGTGATGGCAAAATTGTGACATCCATGCCGTATTGTGCATATCTAATGCATTTAATAAATTCATGTTGTCATGTATTTAGCAACTTTTGGCACAATTTATGCAGATGAGACCCCCTCATTTGTGAAAGCCGTTGCTGAGTATGAGAAATTTTAATCCACAGAAGAGCGATCGGCTAATTAGTTCTTGTTGCAAAATTATCAAAACAGGATAAATTGTCATGCCTGCGCAGGCAGGCATCTCCATCTACAATTGACCCAAATAATGGCTTTAAAGAGATTCCTGCATGCGCAGGAATGACATCGTTTCATTTGATTTCCATTTTTGCAACAGAAACTAATTAGATTCAAAGAGAATTTTTTGCCAGTAAATTTGCGCGGATTAAATAAAATGAATATTCCGCTGATACGCTAAAATTCAGTGGACTTAGAGTATATTAATGGTGTTGTTGTTTATTATCTTTGTGCCGTGGTGAGTTTCATCGAAATGGGACTGACACGGCGGAGCTTTGCCTAGACTAAGAGCAGAAAATATCGTATGATTGAACCAATACAATCGATTTATGGGGAACTAAACGTAATTCCCAATTGGTACGCGCTTTCAACGCGGGCGAGACATGAAAAAAAAGTTCATTCTCAATTGGTACAAAAGGGAATTACCAGTTTTCTCCCACTCCAAACGTTTCATCGCAAATGGAGCGATCGCTATAAAAAGGTCGAAGAGCCTCTTTTTAGCTGCTATGTATTCGTAAAAATCGCATTGAAGGACCGATTGCAAGCTTTGCAGACCGATGGCGCCGTTCGACTCGTGTCGTTCAATGGCATTCCCGCTACAATCCCTGAAAGTCAGATCAATGCTATCAGAGGGATCATGGAAAACCACATCCCTATTGAAAGAGTTGATTATTTAACACCAGGTCAGAGAATTGAGATCATTCAAGGACCGCTTCGGGGCAGCACTGGAATTTTAGCGGAAATAAAAAACCGTCAGCGCCTTGTCATTCGCATTGATAGCATCATGCAAGCGATTTCCGTCGATATCGATCTGCGTGATGTAAGAGTAATTGAATGAACCTCGATCGAGTGTTTATTTTAGCTAATTTTTGATGAGAAAGCCTTCGCTTTCCAAATAGCGATTCAAGATCTAATGGTTGAGCAATGAATTTCTTTGACCAATTTAAGAATAAGAGAGTTCTAATCACTGGTGGCGCTGGGTTCATCGGCAGTAATCTTGCCCATTATTTAGTCAAATGCCAGGCGAAAGTGACCATCATTGATTCCATGATCCCAGATTATGGCGGCAATCTCCATAATTTAGAGGGTATTCTTGATAAAGTCGCCATCAATTTCTCAGACGTTCGCGATCGTTATGGCATGCAATATCTTATCAAAGGTCAGGATTATCTGTTTAATCTGGCTGGTCAGGTGAGCCATATCGACAGCATGAGAGATCCGTTCGCCGATCTGGAAATCAATGCTAAAAGCCAGCTCTCGATTCTCGAAGCCTGCCGTCATTTTAACCCTGAGATCCGAATTGTTTTTGCCAGCACTCGGCAGATCTACGGCCGTGCCAAATACCTTCCAGTGGACGAAAATCACCCGCTCGATCCACCAGATGTCAATGGAATTAATAAATTAGCGGGCGAACGATACCATACCCTTTATAGTAAAGTTTACGGTCTTCACTGCTCAGTTCTGAGATTGACGAATGTGTATGGCCCCCGACAGCTCATGAAACATGACCGCCAAGGCTTCATTGGCTGGTTCATCCGTCAGATCGTCCGTGGGGAAAGAATCAAGATCTTTGGGACTGGGGAACAGAAACGCGACTTGGTTTTTGTTGATGATGTGGTGGATGCGCTGCTCCGCGCTGCTTGTTCCAATAACGCCAATGGCAAAATCTATAACATCGGCGGCGCTGAGCCGATCTCGCTAAAAAAGCTGGTCGAATTAATGATCGAAATTAACGGCGGCGGCAAGTACGAGCTCGTCCCGTTCCCAGATGAACGGAAAAAGATTGACATCGGCGATTTTTATACCGATTATAAAAAAATCGCCAACGACCTCGGTTGGAAACCCACAGTGTTGCTCAGAGAGGGTTTGAAACGCACCATCGAGTACTATCGCCAGCACGGCGAATATTATTGGACCTGATTTTCCAAATTGCTTCAATCGCCCCAAGCGATGGAATCAGTCTCATGAATCTAAAAAGGAGTAATAGATTCGATGCTTTCGGGAATGCCCAAAAAATTTAGTTAAATCTTCAATGGCCAGAAAATCAAAATTTGGGCCTTGATCCTAATAACAACACTCCAATGGACTATATTACCGCTTCGAAATTTTACCACTTTCTGTTGCAGCATCACTTAAAATTTAAATAAGCGAAGCATCTCATGTTCTCTGCCTGATATTTGCAGCAGTTTTCTCGATGATATTCGCTGATGATTATGAACGTTTTTTACCCCAAGTTATGCTCAGTTATTCGTTTCTAATTTAATTGAAAGAGGAGTTGAATCAGAACCAAACCTACATCTTCTAAATCGGCTGCTTAATAGAGCCAGATCTTTGTTCTTAGAACATGTTAAATTTCTCATAATTTCGCCATCACATCAACATTTGATTAAACAACTCGGGGCTGCAACGTATGTTGAGAAGACATCTTCGCTTGACACCGGGAGTGATATTGTTCGGCGATTTAATGACGACCATTGTCTCATTTCTGCTCACCTTCCCATTGCGATCTATCTTGATCCGCATTTATTCCTTCGGAGCAGAGATCCAATTCCGTCAATATCTCCCGCTCTTGATCCCAATCCTCGTGGTTTGGACCATCGTTCTTCAATTCCAGCAAAGTACCTTAACCCTCCGCTACACATCTTTTCTTAATGAGCTACAGCGCGTGCTCAAAACCGTGGGTTGGGGGATCGGTTTGCTGATTCTTTTGCTTTACAGTTTTCATATCGACCATATCGCTCGAAGCTTCATCTATCTTTTTGGTTTTGTCAATATCATTTTCCTGTTGATCGAAAAGTATGTCCTGCTCTTGGTACTGGAGCACTACCGAAAGAAGGGTATTAACAGGCGCAAGGTATTGATCATCAGCGATGGCGATAGCTCCAAGCGATTGGTGGATTATATTCAGAAATATAGCGATTGGGGGCTGGACATCGTCGGATTTTTGGATGCCAATGGCCACGAAGTGGGCAGCGAGTTCCTTGGCTCTAAAATTATCGGAAGATTATCCGATCTACCTGAAGTGCTTCATAATTACTTCATCGAAGAGGTGATTTTCGCTCTACCGCTCGGAAAGCTTGAAGCGTCCAAGGATCTGCTCCAGCTTTGTGAAACCGAAGGAGTTCAGGCGCGGATCATCTCCGATTTCTACAACGGCATTAAAGCCCATACTGAAGTGGAGACCGTTCACGGTCTACCCATAATTACCTATACCACAACCCCTCGAAAGGAATGGGAGCTATTCGTAAAGCGCGTGATCGATGTGTTGATTGCTGGCGTCGGGTTGATTATTCTCTCCCCATTGTTTTTGATCATCGCCCTTGCCATTAAGTTTACCTCTCCTGGACCAGTTTTTTACCGTTGGAATGTCGTTGGACTGAACAAACGCCGATTTACCAGCTATAAATTTCGCACCATGGTGGTCAATGCCGACGAAATAAAAAAGCAATTGTTAGCTCAGAACGAGATGAATGGAGTCGTTTTCAAAATGAAAAACGACCCCCGCGTCACAAAAATTGGGCGCATTCTCAGAAAGTTCAGTCTGGATGAACTTCCGCAGCTTTTCAGTGTCCTGAAAGGTGATATGAGCCTTGTTGGCCCACGTCCACCCTTGGTCACCGAAGTCCCTGAGTTCAAAAGCTGGCACCGGCGCAAACTTTCCGTCAAGCCTGGGATCACGTGCCTGTGGCAATGCAGCGGCCGCAATCAGATCAAAGACTTCGATGATTGGGTCAGGATGGATCTGCAATACATCGACCAATGGTCGCTCTGGCTCGATTTCAAAATTTTGTTCAAGACAATCCCAGCAGTTCTCACTGGGCGTGGGGCTTCATAACCAGCATCAGTGCCAAAAAAGCAATTGCAATAAAATAAAGCGTATCAAAGATAACAAGCTTGGAATCCAAGTGGATGCTATTGAATCTCTTGATCAATAATCATAAGTCTTACGTTAGGAGCAACAATCTATTCATCATCACTTCTATCCATCGAAAAAGTGAGGGAACTTAAATTTTTTCCAAGGCCTTTTTGTTCGCGGCCATATCATATCTGCATCATTGTCACTCCATGATTGTTGCCGATTTTCACTCATCCAGAGCTCAGTGCCGTTGAGAACAACATGTTTATAGCAGCACTGATAATTGAGAAAACGCAACAGCACTTAGTCGTCAGTCGTCAGTCAGCAGTAAACAGTAATCAGTAATCAGTAATCAGTAATCAGTGGCTGGCGAGCGGCAACTGAAGCCCAGGAAAGCGTCTCCAATCATGACAAGGCAGAAACCAACAGCCAGGCGCAAAGCAATAAACATGATGCGCCAAATCGCAGATCCCAAATAGCCAGGATCTTTGTGGCATTGCGTTTAAAATATAACACTTGATTTTTAAAATATTTTTCTTATATTATTTTGACAGAACAATTGGGAAATGAATCGCTTCTTTCTTCATCAACATCTGGGCAGAAAGGCGAAAATCACAATATCCAAAGAAACTTGCCCTGAACATGTGATGTCAGTTGTCCAGAAGCTGATGAAATGATTCAAAATCGCTTAAGCGGGCGAAGCAAGCGAACATTGGGTTTAACAATGAATTCTACCGTTTCCAAAATAAAAAAAGCGCTCCAGCCGATCTTTGCCAGATATCGTGATCAGATCCTCTTCTGTTATTGCTTTGGATCGTTAGTCACCAATACATATTCGAAAAATAGCGATGTGGATCTGGCGTTTTATGTCCATCCTGATGCAGCGAATTATGACTTCAAGCTGACTCTGTATGCAGAATGTTCTCGGGCTTTAAAACGAAATGACATCGATATCGTTATTCTAAATGATCTCCAAAATCTGATATTATCAGAATCCATTGCCCGCGATGGCATCCTGTTATACGATTCTGAACCAGAGCAGAGAGCTGCTTATGAGTTAAAAGCTATTCACAATGGCATTGACTTCCGCCATCAACGTCGTTTGGCTATGGGAATCTGAAATGGAACGTATTAGACAGAAAATTGGTAGGATCAAAGAATACATAAAATACATTGAAGGCCTGGCTGACGCATGTGAGAAGAAATTTGCCATCGACCCGGTCTATCGAGGCGCCTTACTTTATTATCTATATTTAATGGCCGATACCTGCATTGCATTAGCCGAAATGATTATCAAAGCACGAGCATTGAGACCGCCGCAATCTTACAGCGATGCGTTTGATATTCTCGGCGAGAATGAAATCCTGGATAAAGAATTTGCCTATTCTTTTGCAAAGATTGCTGGGTTCAGAAACCTATTGGCTCATGACTATGAAAAAGTCGATGCTCAAAAAATTTGCCATGATATTTTAAAGAAGATGCCTGATGTAAAGAAATTTCTCCGCCAGATCCAAAGTGCGCTGAATTTATAGCATAATCAGAATACGAATAGTCTTAATAAATCCAACCAGGTTGTTCATAAAAAACTGGTTTGTGACACCAAAAAATATACCTTGATTTTTATTTTTAAGATATTTGATTTGAAGTCAGCCCATATTTAAAGACAATGCTTCAATGCAAAAAGTGTTGGAAAAAGATCTCTCTCAAATTAATCGTTATTTCCAGGAAAAAGAGTTTGTCCTGCTAGCGTACCTGTTCGGCTCCCAGGTCGGCGGTCGAATTGGTCCCTTGAGCGATTGTGATATCGGGATTTATCTCAGCCAGGAAATCAGCTTCGATGCGAAATATTATATGGAAGTAGATTTGCGGAAGATACTCAATATTCAGGCAGTCGATCTGGTCATCATGAATAAAGCTCCGCTAGCGTTGAATTACAATATTATTTGTGGAAAATGTATCTATTCTGTCGAGCCAGCCATACGTGTGGAATACGAAGCGACCATTTTAAGCCAATTCTTTGATTTTTTGCCTTTCTTAAATTTCCATTATCAGAATAGCTTGAGTTCATCACGAAATGAAAAACAAATTCAGCGGAATCGAAGCGCGCTTAGAAAAACTGAAAAGCTGCTTGCAGAAATTAGAACCGTTTAAAGAAAAAACGCTGGCAGAAATACAGCGCGAAACCTATTTTAAAGATATCATTGAGCGCAACTTTGAAATTGCGACCCAATGTATTCTCGATATCTCCAATCGAGCTATTGCTATCGCCGAAGGTGAAAAACCCATCGATTATTTCACTGTCGTCTTCATTATAGGTGATCTGGACATTATCCCGAAAGCGTTCGCCCAAAATTAGCGCCTATCGCTGGTTTTAGAAATATATTGGTGCACCTTTATCTGTAGATCGACTGGAATAAAATGTATGATTATTTGCAGAATTTATCAGACCTTTATCAATTTATCGGATATATTCAAAGCTGGCTCAAAAAGCAACAGCTATAATAAGGCATTTTGATGCAATAACTGTAATGATTCTAAACCAAAGCACCACAATCTCATTCTCCGCTCGCTCAGTTGCTCGGTGACCTGCTAAATATTCAGATCCTGATAAGTAGTTCAATAAAATTGACCAATAACCATTGCCTGGCTGAATTCATGAATCCGTTTTTAAATGCTCATGAATGGCACCGAAATCAGTCTAACCCGCTTTTTCTCAAAAAGCGGGTTGGTGATACGAGCCGGATATAACGCCTGAAATGCCACCAGCGAAACGCCAGAAGCCAAAAGCGAATGGCGCCAGGCCAGAGGCCGAAAGCCAATATGCAAATTAAAAATCCATCATCATCCGCATCTTCCAGCTCAACAGCTTATTTAATGATTACAAAATCATATTCTTGGCTCTGCATGTGCTTTTCGCTAGTGGTGAAATAAAAAATTTAAGTTGGCAAATTAAAATGGATAGATCAAATTTCAAAAAGAGAGATAACTTTCTAATTTTTGGAGCTCCGCTCATTGAGCAGCCAGAAATTGATGAAGTGGTGGCTTCCTTAAAATCAGGATGGCTTGGAACGGGTCCCAAAGTGCATCAATTCGAGGAAATGTTTCGAGCTTATAAAGGCACCAAATATGCTATGGCATTGAATTCATGCACGGCTGCATTACATCTCGCCATGCTGGCCATTGGAATTCAGCCTGGAGATGAAGTGATCGTTCCCACCATGACGTTTGCCGCTACGGCCAATGCCGTTATCCATGCGGGTGCTACGCCTGTTTTCGTGGATTGCGAACGTGACACGATGAATATTGATCCTGAAGATATTGAACGGAAGATCACTCGAAAAACCAAAGCCATTATCCCCGTTCATTTTGCTGGTCGGCCATGTAATATGGATGCCATTTTAGAGATTGCAAAGAAGCATCATCTGAAAATTGTCGAGGACTGCGCCCATGCCATCGAAACCGAATATCATGGCAAAAAAGCAGGGACTTTTGGTGAGATCGGTTGCTTCAGTTTTTACGTGACTAAAAATATTGTCACAGGTGAGGGCGGCATGGCAATCACCAATAATGAAGAGTACGCCAATCAGATTAAAATCCTGGCGCTGCATGGGATGAGCAAAGATGCCTGGGCAAGGTTTAGTGATTCTGGCTATAAGCACTATCAAGTGGTTTACGCAGGTTATAAATACAACATGATGGATATCCAGGCTGCCATTGGAATTCATCAATTGCCAAGAATTGAACAATACTGGCAGCGTCGCAAAATGATTTGGCAAGCATATAACGAAGCGTTTCAAGGTCTACCAGTTGTTACACCTGCCGATCCCGAACCAAATACTCGGCATGCCTATCATCTTTATACTCTAATGCTTGACATTGATCAGCTAAATTTTTCTCGTGATGATTTCATCAATAAAATGACTGAATATAATATCGGTGTTGGCGTCCATTATATTGCTTTGCACTTGCATCCTTATTATCAGCAGAAATTTGGTTATAAGATTAGCGACTTTCCTAATGCAGAATGGATTTCGGAGCGAACAATATCCATTCCATTATCTGCTAAGTTAGAAGAAAACGATATTCAAAGCGTTATTGAAACAGTAAAGCTAATTTTTCATAGATGAACCTTTATTTAAAATCCAGTACTGTCCCTGATGCAGCAGAGTGGGATCACATTTGGGAAAATTGTGATTATGCAACCTATTTTCATTCAAGAGAATGGGCTGAGGTATGGCAAAGATATTCCCACCGAAAGTTAAATCCAGCGCCAAGATTAATAACGTTCTCAGATGGCAAAAAAGCCCTTCTACCTTTTTCATGTCATAATAAATTAAAAGGGCTAATCCACCAGTTTATTTCTTCTCCTGCAGGGACTTTTGGAGGCTGGATTTCGATTGATAATCTATCAGAGAATCATTTTTCAATACTATTTAAATATATTACAGACAATTATAAAAATATTGTTTGGAGAATAAATCCTTATGACTCATTTTCAGATTGTATTAAAAATCTTGCTGATATTATGCAAGATGACACTCATGCTCTAAATTTAAAAGGAGGTTTTGATTCGATCCAAAATTATTGGGCTAATAAAAAAGATGCTGTGATAAGAAAGGCAACAAAGGCTAAAAAACATGGGATCATAATAAAAAAAACTAAGGATCATAAAGAGTGGAAATCGTATTATGATATTTATTTAGATTCAATAAATAGGTGGGGACCTTCTGCTTCTTCTCGGTATAGTTGGCAACTTTTTCAAGAATTATTTAGCTTATCATCGCCTAATATCAGTCTCTGGTTAGCCTATTATGAAAACAAAATAATTTCTGGTGCGCTATGCTTTTACGCCAAAAAGCATGTTGTTTATTGGCACGGAGCATCGCTGTCAGAGTACTTCAATTTTCGTCCCGTGAATTTGTTGATGTATGAAATTATTAAAGATGCTTGTGAACGTGGCTTTGAATGGTTTGATTTCAATCCAAGTGGCGGTCATGAAGGAGTGCGGGCCTTTAAAAAAAGCTTCGGAGCTTTAGAATTGCCTAGCCCCGTAATTTATTTAAAAGATACAAAAGCTAAAATCATTGAGAAAGCTCTAAAAATTGTCAGGAGTATCACAAAATGATTTATCTCTTTTGCAATACAGGATATGGTCTACCTTTTTTGCATGAGTTTATCAAATTTTCAAAAAGAAATCATGAAAGGACAACGGTTGTTTTTTCAGCTAAACGATCAAAAAAAAATAAAAACAAAATTCCATGGCGAATTTTAAGGTCAATAAATGACCAACGATTCATTCTAATTTCTAAAATTACTGCATTCAAAATGTCTATAAAATATGGTCTGAAATTTCTCTCAATTGCTAATATAAATTCTAAGTCTTTTTGTTCAAAAATTAAGAATAATGACCATGGTATTATTGCAGGATTTAATCAAATATTTAAAAAAAATACTATTGATCGATTTAAAAGTTTAGTAAATTTTCATCCTTCATTGCTACCTTTTTATAGAGGACCAGTACCATCCTATTGGTGTTTAAAAAATGGTGAAAAATACACTGGTTACACTTTGCATAAAGTTGCCGAAGAAATTGATAAAGGTGAAATATTATTTCAGGATGTAATTGAAATTTCAAAAATTTCCAGCGCAGATATATTAGATACAGAAATAGCGAAGTCCGCAATCCCCACTTTCAAGAATTATCTGGATTTTTTGGTGGGTAAAACAAAATTCAATAAAAAGATTCTTGATGCTTCTCAAATATATCATCATCGCGTCAATTATAAATCTTTTCCAGAAGCGATATAAAAGGCCAAAGAATTCTTCAATTTTTTAGTGAATGCCATCCATGATTATCATCTAAAAAATTTTGCAGCTAAATACTGTCATGGAAGATTGATTGATATTGGCTGCGGCTCAAAGCCCTATCAAAGATTATTAGCGCCTTACGTTTCTGAGCATATCGGAGTGGATCATGAAGGCACCTTGCATGAAAAATCCAACATCGACTTATTTGGCAGCGCCTATTCTATTCCTGCCGAAGATGAATCATTTGATAGTGCTCTTTGCACGGCAGTATTAGAGCATTTAGAAGAACCAGAAAAAGCCCTTGGCGAATGTTTCAGAGTATTGAAAAAAGGAGGCTATGCGATATTTTCAATTCCATTTATATGGCATTTGCATGAAGAACCTCGTGATTTCTTCAGATACAGCAAATATGGGATAAAATACTTATTCGAAAAAGTGGGATTTGAGATTATCGAATTGAAAGCTTTATCTGGCTTCTGGGTGACATTTGGACAATTGTTCGTCTATTATTTAAATCGTTTTCATCGAGGACCGCTAAAGCTTCTCCCGATAATCCCCATTTTAGGTATTATAATACAAGCTACAAGCTTTCTGTTAGATAAAATCGACAGATGTGAGCAGTGGACGTGGATGTATATGATCGTTGCAAAAAAAGCTTAACTAATCTATTTATTACTGACAATATTAGATAATTCTCATAATTCAAATTTCAAATTATTAGTTACAAAGCCGAATGTCACTTAGAGAATCTGCAATTTCTGGCGTCAAATGGTCAACGATTTCACAAATCGTTCGCCAAGGAACCCAGTTATTAACCACTATTATTCTTGCTCGTTTGCTTGATCCTTCCGATTTTGGTCTGCTTGGCATGGCGATGGTTGTTATTGGTTTTTTAAATATTTTTAAAGACCTGGGAACTGCTGCAGCTATCATCCAAAAAAAAGAACTCACGCCTTCCCTTTTATCAAGTGTTTTTTGGATAAATGTCACTTTTGGGATATTGGCAACGGCTCTAATTTTTGCGGCAGCTCCTCTTGGTGCTGCATTCTATCACGAGGCTCGTATTACATCAATTTTGCAAGTGTTATCGTTAAGCTTTTTAATTTCTGGATTCAGTATATTGCATCAGGCGCTATTAGAACGTTCGCTGTCATTTGGTTACCTTGCGAAAGTAGAAATTAGCTCAGTTATTTTCGGCTCAATAGCTGGGATAGGAATGGCAACCTTGGGAGCAGGGGTATGGAGCCTGGTCGCCCAATCACTTGTCACAGCTTTATTGAATACAGCTTTATTATGGCGATTTAGTTCCTGGCGTCCCAAAGCTATTTTTAATTGGCAAGAATTAAAATCAGTCGTTCGCTATAGCTTAAATTTAGTGGGGTTCAATGTTTTTAACTATTTTGCCAGGAATGCAGATTATATGCTCATCGGCCGCTATTTAGGTGCTCAGGATTTGGGTTATTATACGTTGGCCTATCGAATTCTATTGTTTCCCATACAAAATATATCTGGGGTAATTAGCCGTGTTATGTTTCCCATTTATTCTCGTTTTCAAGAAGATAACAAAAGATTTGTCGACGCCTATCTCAAAGTAGCAAAGATGATTGCGTTCATTAGCTTTCCGCTAATGTTTGGTGCAATGGCCTTGGCAAAGCCTTTGATCCTTACCTTTTTAGGGCCAAAATGGGAACCCGTTGTTTTGTTGATTATTATATTAGCGCCAGTGGGATTAGTGCAATCCATTGGGACAACGACAGGCAGCATCTACCAGGCAAAAGGACACACCGATTGGATGTTCCGCTGGGGTGTTGCCGCTGGGATTATTGCAATCATCGCTTTCATGATTGGAATTCATTGGGGAATAGTAGGAGTAGCCATTGCTTATGCAATTGCTTCTATTTTAATACTTGGTTATCCAAATTTTGCTATACCGTTTCGGTTGGTTAACTTAAATTCTTTTTTCTTTCTTAGAGAACTTAAAATACCTTTGCAAAACAGTTTTATTGTCACTTTGGTTCTTTTTATCTACAATTTTCTTTTGAAAAGCTACTTATCAAAGTTTCAGTTGCTTTTATTTGGAGCTCTTCTTGCTTT
Source organism: candidate division KSB1 bacterium (assembly GCA_034506395.1). NCBI lineage: Bacteria > Pseudomonadati > Candidatus Zhuqueibacterota bacterium. The sequence continues at coordinate 121,999 of JAPDPQ010000014.1, forward strand.
CATGTTATATGGTATCTTATCATTAAAAAATAATAAAGAAATTGTCACAGATATTGTTGGTTTTAGTCCATTGTTATCTAAGTACTTTTTTAAATGACAAATTTTAATTTATATTTTTATTAGCAAATAAAAAAATGATTATTGTTGCGCATACTATTCATCCATACTTATTTAAAACTGGAACTTGGATTTATAATCAATTAATTAATGATGTAGACATTAAGCATGTTGTTCTAACAACTAAGACTGAGAATTTGGATAAATTTCCTTTTCAACCTATATATTCTACTGAAGATCTTACAAAAATAAATGAGTTCATACAAAAAGCTTCCAGAAGACTTTTAAAGCAATGTATCTCCTATTGGGTAAAAAGTAGCAAAAAGGAAGGTGTAAATATTTTGCATTCTCATTTTGGAAATATCGGTGTTGAGAACATGTCACTTGCAAAAAAACTAAATGTCCCGCACGTAGTTTCTTTCTATGGCGCAGACTTTGGCAAGGTAATATATCACAATTCTAAATTTTTGAATCAGTATAAAAAGCTTTTTGAAAGCGTAAGTGGGGTCTTTGTTGAAGGGTTATATTCAAAAAAAACGGTGATAAATTTAGGTTGCCAGGAGGAAAAAGTTTATGTATCACACTTGGGGGTAAATCTTGCTTCAATAAATGCTATACAAAGATGTTGGAATGGTTTGGATCCCTTTAAGATCTTAATAGTTGGAACATTCACAAAAAAAAAGGGGATTATAATTTCATTAAAAGCAATTGAATTATTAATTAGAAAGCATCCTGATATAAAAATCGAAGTGAGTTTGGTTGGTGACGCTACCAATTCAGTAGAATCTTTTCAAACGAAAAAAGAGATTTTTGAATTTATAGAAAGATCACCGCTACAAAAAATAGTTAAAAAATATGGATTTTTATCATACAGAAAATTAATAGAGATTTCCTATCAACATCATCTTTTCATGCAACTCAGCATCTTTGGGGATGATGGGGATTGTGAGGGAGGCTTTCCAGTCATTCTTACCGATATGATGGCAACGGGCATGCCAGTAATTGGAAGCGACCATTGTGATATACCTGAAATAATTAAACATGAAAAGAACGGACTAATTGTTAGTCAAAATAATATAATTCAAGCAAAAAAAGCGTTGTACAATACCATCTTAAATTATAACCTATATGCGAGTAATTGGTATAAGTTCAATAAGGATTATCTAAAGCAAAATTTTGATGCACAGTCCCAAGCTCAGGCTAGAAAAGAAATATACAATAAAATATTGAATATTAGTCACAAGTAGATTATAAAAAGCTAAAAATCACAATCATTTTTAAATGGAAAAAGAGATAAGGGCATTAATGGTAACTGGCGCTCTGCCACCGTATCATGCTGGAGCAGGCGTACAAGCTTTTTATTTATCCAAAAGCCTTTCTGAGAAACACTATATTAAAATAGATATTATTACTCAGAGATTAGGAAGAGATAGAATAGTCGAAGAGCTAAATTTAAAAATAAAAATTTTCAGAATTCCTGTAATAGCCAAGAGATTAATAATAAGAAAAATAATGTTTTCTATAGGAATTTGTCTTAAAATTCTTATATCAAAAAAATATGATATTGTACACTTTCATGATTATGGCTTGTTGTATTTACTTCCCGCCTTTATAAGCAAAAAGATAAGAAAAAGTTCTGTTATTGCAAAGGCTGCTTCATTAGGCGTCGAATTAAATAACAGATACAATAACAACAAAATTTTAAAATATGCTTTCCTATATAGTCTCAAAATGCCAGAAAAATATATATGCCAAACAGACGAAATGTACAATAATTTTAGGAAAATTATTAATAAAAAGAAATTAATATTGCAACTGAATGGAGTAGATATTGATAAATTTAATCCAAAAAAAGTTATTGATTTAAAATTAATAAAAGAAAAATATAATTTACCTGAAAATAAAAAAATCATAACTTTTATTGGTGCTGTGGAACCAATAAAAAATGTTAAAAAACTAATTGAGGCAATTGGAATTTTAAGAGCTAGACATGAAAATGATATGCTATTATTAGTTGTTGGGCCCTACAGTGAAAATTTGGGCAACAACAATGTAGATAAAAAATATTATAACCTATTAAATAATTATTATATAGAAATTAAAAAAATAATAACAAGGGAGCATCTTGATAATTTCATAAAATTTATCGGACCTTGTTCTTTTGTTGAAGAAATTCTAGCTATTACAGACATATTTGTGATGCCATCTGAAATTGAAGGCACATGTAATGTTGTTTTAGAAGCTATGGCATGCATGAAACCCGTTATCTTAAGCAGAATACCTGCCTTTGATCATTTTCAAGATCGCTACCATTGTTTAAAATTTGATAGCAAATCTGAATTAGATCTTGCTGATAAAATTGAAATGATTTTAAATGATTTTGAATTAAGGATAAATTTAGCAAATAATGGACATAATTATATTGTTCAAAATTATAGCATAGATAGCGTTGCGAATAATTATTACCAAATTTATAAAAATCTATTAACTAATCATGATTGAATTTTTTATAGTTTTTCTATTTATTATTTCTTTAATATTATTAAGATTTAATTTAAATTTAATAATAATTCTACTGGTGTTAATTCGTCCTTTTATTGAATTTGCACATGATATATCATTTTTTAATTTTATGGGATATGATTTTAACATGATGTCGATTTGGGCATCATTTTTAATTTTCTTAGAGCTATTTTATTGGATAATTAGAGGGCAGAATCCATTTCGATATCGAATTACCAATTTTATAATTGCATTTATGTTTTCATTACTCGTTGGAACTATATCTTCGGCAGGCTTTTCAGCTATTATACAGCAAATTTTAAAAATATTGCCATGGATCCTTTTAATACCTGTTATAGCTGACATTTCCCAGCACATAAAGTACGAAAAGATATTTTTATTATTTTATAAAATGATTTTAATTTTTTTGATTATAAATATTTTTATCTTTGTTTCTGGTAAATATACAAGCGGCTATTATGGAGCTGCTGAATTTTATTCGTTATATAAAGGACCTCATTCTTTTGCATTTACACTCCTGCTTTTGATGCCGTTTATCTATTACAAATTATTATTAAAACCAAAGTCAGTTATTAGTTGGATTGCCCTTATTTCATCAATATTATTTATGATATTAACATTTGTTAGAACAAGTCTCGTTGCTTTTTCAATAATGGTTATCGCTGCTGTTATTATCGAAAGAAAATATAAGAACAAGCTCATTTTTTTATTGGCGTCAATAGCTGTTTTTTCGATTTTATACTATCAATTCTCATTTCAAATAGAACAGGCGATTCCCAGTCGTATGCGAGACTTTGATGAGGCCATATATGCAGGGAACATGAACTCGCTCGGATCGGGGAGATTTACGATTTGGCCTGCTCAACTTAAACATTTCTTCCGTGGTTCTGCAACACAAATCCTGTTTGGATCTGGACTAGGTTCATTAAAATCTATAACCCTGGATGAGGTAGGAATTGCCGTCGGAGGGCACAATGATTACATTGACTTGTTGGTGGGCACAGGGCTTATTAGCGTAATTTTTTATATAATCTTTCAAATAGCGCTATACAAAAATGCCATTCAAGTTTACAAACATATTGATTTATCCATAGGAAAGATTTCGATATTAGTAATATTAGCAACTATAACAGCTGGAATGCTAAATGGTATCATTTATGGTCAGAGCAATGTTTATGGAGCTGTTGTTCTTGGCATTGCGGTAGGAAAATCTGCTAAGAAAAAAGAATCACTATGAAAAATAAATTGTATCCTAATCTAGGCATCATTATACCAGCAGATATCAAAAGACAATTTCCTCAGGGTGGGGCTTTAACATTTGTCCTTAACTTTGCTGAATTGTATCAAGGGGAAATAATTATTTTTGATGCCACGTTGAAAAGAAAAGAACTCTTTGCTTCAAGAAAAATAAAATTTAATAATGTATCATTAGAAAGGATCCCAATTATTAGAATTATAAACAATAAATATATTCCTATTCGATTGCAATCACTATTATTCTATATCTTATCAATTTCAAAATTATACAATCTAGCAAAAAAAATAGATGCATTTTATGTCCATTCTCCAGAAGCTGCTCTTCCGCTTGTTATTTTTAAATATAAAAAAGTTATATATCATATGCATGGAGCGACAAATCCCTTATTATACAGCAAATTTAGATTCTTTAGGAAAAAAATATTTCAAAAGCTTTTTGATATTTTTATTCATTTCCCTATTATCAAAAGATCTGATTTGATTATTACCATAAATGAAGAATGTCAAAACCTGGTTAATTTGGTTTACAAAAATACGAGATCTTTTTATCTGCCAAATTTAGTAAATAGAAATATGTTTAAAAAATTAGAAAAAGCAAAGTGCAGAGAGCTTTTGGGATTAAAAAAAGATGAAACGATTATTTTATACGTTGGCCGCTTGTCAGAAGTTAAGGGCCTATATTTTTTATTAGATGTTTTTTATCATCTGCAGTCATCACATAGCAGCGATTTGAAACTGATTTTCGTTGGAACGGGGGAAGAGGAATCAAATTTGAAGTCAAAATGCAAGCAGCTTGGAATTACAAATTGTGTTGAGTTTCATGGAAAAGTCAACTATGAAAAAATGCCCATATATTATAATAGCTCTGATTTATTCATCCTTCCATCTTATCGAGAAGGAACCCCAATGGTCCTGCTTGAAGCGATGAGTTGTGGTGCGAAAATACTTACTTCGACTGCTGGGAATACTGAAAAACTCCTAAAGAATTATCCGTTAAAAATAGTTTTGAAAAACCATTGCTTAGAAGAATGGAAGGATGCAATAATAAAGCTTTTGAATATTGAAATCAAAAATAACTTTAGTGTTAAAGAAGATGTATTTTTTTCTAATTTTATTAATGAACTGAAAAAGCTAAGATTGTAAAAATTAGTTTAATATTTTTCCGATAAGCATAATAATATGTTTATAATTAATTAGCTTGCCATTCATAACAAATTAATAAAAAAATACAAATTATTTTGATAATAGCTGATATGAAGTTTACGACTCTAATTGACAAAAAACGTCTGCCGCTTTCAAAAGAAGAATTTATTTTCAGTATCTGCAAAGATAAAGAAAAAATATTGCATCTTGGATGCGTTGACTCAGGTTTACTCGAAGAACGGATACAACAAAATCAATTGCTACATTTAAGATTAATTGAAATGTTTGGACAAAGCAGAGTGTTTGGTTTGGATCAAGATGAAGCGGGAATTGAGATTTTACGAAAGAAGGGAATAGAGAATCTTTTAATCGCAAATGCAGAAAATATGAATTTCCAGGATAAATTTGATATTATCGTTGCTGGAGACATCATTGAGCATGTCAATAATGTTGGTAATTTTTTGAAAAGCATATATAGAGCATTAAATAATGATGGGATATTAATAATTTCTACACCAAATGCGCATTATTATTTATTTTTCATTGCATATTTTTGGGGCATAGAGTCTATTCATCCAGATCACAATTATTTATTTTCTGCTACATCCCTGGCTACGGTTTTGAAAAAGCACGATTTTAAAATATTAGAGTATTATTTTTGGGGGACACCTGAAAACTTTTTTAAATCAAGCGACAAAATAGTGCTCAAATTAGTTAAACTTATATTTAAATTATTAGCAAATTTAATATTTTATATTTCGAAATATATGTTTCCCCAATATTTGCCTTCAATAATTATGTGTGCTAAAAAATGAAAATCAGAATAATAGTTATCGGTTCAATCCCACCACCCTATCATGGCTCAAATATCTATTTGAAAGATCTCCTTGACTCAAAAATCAAAGACATTTTTGACATACAACATCTCAATACAAACGACAAAAGAAATGATCTGGACAATCTCGGCAAATTTGACTGGATCAATATTTACACCAGCATTAAAAATTTAGTCCAACTAATATATCAGTGCTTCATTTATAAACCGAAGCTGATATATTTATGCCCTGCCCAGGGTCCTGCATACTTGCGAGATGGCCTCTTTATCCTGATTTCGAAGATATTTTCAAGAGCAAAGATAATCCAACATCTGCATGGATCTGATTTCGATCGTTTCTACTTGCGCTCGAATTGGTTTGTCAAGAGATTCATTGATGTGACTCAGAATAGAGTGGAACGCACGATTGTCCTTGGTAATTCCTTGAAACGCATTTTCTCACGCTGGCACAAAGAGACGGAAATTGATGTCGTGCCGAACGGCATAGATTTAAACATCGATATTAAGCATAAGAATTTTAATTCCCATTTGCCAACGTTGTATTTTTTCGGGAATCTGCTTAAATTTAAGGGCATTCACATTGCAGTGCAAGCGCTTGGATTGATAAAAAAGAAATATCCCGACATCCAATTGAAAATTGCGGGCAATTGGGCCTACGACCCTGTCTTTAATGAAAGCCAGTATAAAATAAAAAGTGAAATTGAACAAATCATTAAAAGCGAGCAGCTTCATGATAATATTCAGTTTCTAGGTCCTGTTTATGATGAAAGAAAAATCGAGCTTTTGTGTAACTCGGATATCCTGGTATATCCCAGCATCAATGATGGGCTGCCTTTGGTCATTTTAGAGTCCATGGCTGCGGGAAATGTGGTGATATCCATTCGAGATGTGGGCGCTATTTCAGATGTTGTTTTGCATAACGAGACAGGGATTTTGATAAACCAGCAGGAACCACAAGAAGTTGCTAATGCGATAGAGTATCTCATAGAAAATCCAGGGGAACGAAAGAGGCTCGGGCTTAATGCGCATAACCGTTATCGACAATGCTATACCAAAGCCATCCACATCAATCGCATGATCGAGGTCTTCAATAAAGTTCTTGCAGAGAACTGAAAAATATGTGCGGCATTAGCGGACTCATCCATTGTGGCGAGCCAGAAACGCTGCAGCGCTTTACAAAGGATTTGCGCTGTTTATTAAGTTTTTAATTGTTTGGGATTTTAAATGAATATAGATACCAGAGCTTTTCTTGAATATTGCGATTCATATCAGCAATTAAAAGTCGATTTGATCATCAAAAAATGGTCTCAATTATTTAAAAATGCCATTCATCCAAATGATACAATTGTTATTAAACCAAATTGGATCGCCCACTCCCATAAATATAATAAGAATGAATGGCAATCCGTTATCACGCATCCTGCGGTGATTACAGCGGTTCTAAAAATCGTTTTAGACCAACTGAATGGCAATGGAAGGGTCATAATCACCGATGGTCCTCAAACCGACTCATCATGGGCAAAGCTAATGAAGATCATGCAGCCGCAGCAATGGATCGAAATGGGCAAAAAAGCAGGGGTGGGAGTGGAGGTTCTGGATTTAAGAGAGGATGAATGGGAAAGCCAGGGCGATGTGATTGTCTCCAGAAGAAAATTGCCTGGTGATCCATTGGGTTCAACGGAATGTGACTTGAAAAACTATAGTGAATTTATCAATCATCGAGCATCCAAAAAAGGATATTATGGAGCAGATTATAATAAATCAGAGACCAATGAAGCGCATTCAAACGGCCATCATCGATACAAAGTTTCTCGATCTGTAATTGAAGCCGATGTGTTTATCAACTTGCCCAAATTAAAAACGCATAAAAAAGCAGGTATAACATGTTCGCTAAAGAATTTAGTTGGGATCAATACATATAAAAATTTTCTGCCCCACCATAATGAGGGTACACCAGATTCTGGAGGAGATCAGTTCCCAACCTCTGATTTAAAAAACAAAGCAGAAGCATCACTGGTTGAAAAATTTAAATCATATCTCCATAACAATCCATCGTTGGCTAAATTTGCAATACCATTTAAAAAAGCAGGCAAAATCATATTTGGTGATACAAGGGAAACAACCCGCAGCGGCAATTGGTATGGCAACGATACAATCTGGCGCACCGTTTTGGATTTAAACAAAATTCTATTTTATGCGAATTCTGATGGCACTTTAAAAGAATATAAGCCAGAAAATAGAAAAAAATATATCACTATCGTCGATGGGATTATTGCTGGAGAAGGAAACGGTCCAGAGGCGCCAACGCCCAGACAAACTGGAGTCTTGATCGCTGGTATAAATCCCGTCGCTGTTGATGCATTTTGTGCTAAATTAATGGGGTTTGATTGGGAAAAAATACCTACTATTAAAAATGCTTTTACGATCGAACATTATCCAATTTGTGAGTTTAACTACCAAGATATTGAAGTCATTTCTTTGTTATCTAAATTTAATAGAAAATTATCTGAAATCGATCCCAGTGATTGCTTTCGTTTTGAGCCTCATTTTGGTTGGAAAGGGCATATTGAGTTATAGGATGTTAGGCAATCATGCATTATGGAAATAAAATACATAGATTATTTTATTATAATTCACCATTGATTTTTAAAAATCTTATTGCGACATTTTATGGATATATCCAAAGGAAGAAAAGATTTACAGACAATTATAAAACGCAATTAAATTTTTTAAAAGAAAGTCAGTTTTACTCGAATGAAAAGTTAAAATCATATCAATGGGAACAGACAAAAGAATTTTATAATGAGGTCATTGCTATAATTCCCTTCTATAAGTATAATGATATTTATAATATCATTACCCGGCTAAATGATCAAAATTCGCTAAGATCTTTGCCAATATTAAGCAAAGAAGAGGTAAGGAAACATATTGATAAATTATATTATCCAGATCTAAAGAAATTATCTTATCGGTGGACACATACCAGTGGCACAACGGGCAAAGCTCTTATATTTCCTTTGACAGAAAAATGCTTCCAAAGAGAATATGCCTTTCGAGCATTACATTATTTATGGGGAGGAATAAATTTAGAGAGGGGAGATAGAATTGCATTTTGCTCTGGTCATCCTGTAGCAGAACCAAACAGAAAAAAAACGCCTTTTTGGGTATATGACTATGCAAACAATCAGCTATTCTTTTCCTCTTATCATTTATCTGAAGATAATTTGAAATTTTATATTAAAGAGCTTGAAATATTCAAGCCAAAAATGTTAAGCGGCTATCCATCTTCAGTTTATTTGCTAGCGCAGGCATATAAGAAATATGGATCTGGAACATTAAAACCTAAAGCGATATACACCGCATCAGAGACATTGTTGGAATATCAGAGAAAAATAATTGAGGATGTGTTTCAATGTAAGGTTTTTGTTTGGTATGGGAACTCTGAAATGTGCTGTAATATTGTAGAATGTGAATATGGCGAATTGCATTTGAAGCTTGAACATAGCTATGTTGAAATACTTGATTCAAATAATTATCCCGTCGGACCTGGAGAAAAAGGAAGGCTAATCTGCACTGGATTTGGTAATATTGCCTTTCCTTTAATTCGATATGACATTGGTGATGAAGTCGTTTTAGCGAGTGATCAGATTTCAAAGTGTGGCAGAGGAGGGATAATAATTGAAAAAATCATTGGAAGAATTGAAGATTATATTGTAACACCTGATGGTCGATTTGTTGGTAGATTAGATCATTTATTTAAAGATAGTTTAAATGTTAGGGAAGCACAGCTAATTCAGAATTCTGTTAATGAGCTAATTATCAGAATTGTATGTAGAGAAGGTTATTCTAAAAAAGATGAAATGCTTATAGAAAAGGAAGCTCGACTTCGATTGGGTGATGAAATTAAATTGGTGTTCGATTATGTCGATCAGATTGAGCGATCTGCCAATGGAAAGTTTAGATTCGTAATATCTAATTTGAAGCACGGCTTAGCTAATGAAGTGAGTTCTAATAATTAAGTGAGCTATTGGTTTCAACAAAAAAAGCGCCTTAGCTATCTGACCCGAATGTGTCTGAACGATACCAGGGTGTTTCTGCCCGAGCATAATCTGCTGTATTCGGATAAGGCTTCCATGGCGGCCAGCGTGGAGACCCGACCGCCATTGACGGATCATCGGATCGTGGAATTCATGTTCACGCTGCAGCCGCAGTTCAGAATTCGGAAAAACATCCAAAAATTTTTACTGAAAAAAGTGGCAGAGAAATATCTGCCAAAGGAGATCGTTCATCGGCCCAAGGCGTCGTTTGGCACGCCGCTGCGCTCCTGGATTCGAGGGCCATTAAAAGAGATGATCGATGATTATTTATCGTTTGAATCCATCCAGCGCCGAGGATTGTATGATCCGAACTATGTGCGCACCAAAATCCAATTGGATCGTGAGGGCAAAGAGGACAATGCGCATCTGATCTGGCAGTTGTTGACCAATGAGGTTTGGTTTCGGACTTTCTTTAATGCGTAGCGCAAGCAGATGGATGCATGTTCTAAGGATATTTTGTGGATGAAAGGGCAATAGAAGTAAAGAATTGGATCATTGGAGTGATGGAGTAGTGGAGCAATGAGCATTCCAGCGCTGCCATCGGCCATTACTCTATTTTACCCTGCGAAATCCGAAGAAATCTTGGTCCCTAAAGTAACTCTACATTCTGACGAACGATCATCGCTATAAGCATTTCATGCTTACGAAAAGATAATTTCGATGGCATGAACATATCAAAAATGATAATTAAATGCAATAAAAAATTCAATGCAAGAAATTATTGGGTCTCAAAACCGTCCGCCCCTTGGCATGGCGGTCCGCCTTTTGGGCGAAAAGCGTCAACTTAAGAGATGAATGTCATTCTTGCTGAACGATCCGCCAACTAGTTATTAGCGCCCACATAAGATATTTAGTTCCAAGAGACCGCTGAAGCGGTCAGCAAGTATAGTTCATTTGTCATACTCGCCCGAATGAATTCGGGCGTTTATGATAAACGAGTATCCACCTCAATTATGGTTTGTTTCAGTAGCCAACAAAAGTCTTTTGGCAAGAATTTGATTTTTCTGACACCCAATTGCC